>NZ_CALEDC010000318.1 GCF_937949835.1 uncultured Campylobacter sp. | reverse complement strand
AAGCAGCGATCCTCTTTATAAAATTCCGTTTAAATTTTAGCCCGCGATATGTTCATTTTGAGGTAAGAAAGGCTGCTCAATCGCAAGATCGCGCTTCTTGCAAAGATGACGGCGCCCGACGGCGACGCATTACCCCGCCCGCTTGCAAAGCCCGTCAGCCTTCCGATGACGCTTTGATGAGAGGCGAGCTGCGTCTGCGTAAATTTTGCATTATTAAGATCGCGAATTTGCTTATCGCTAAATTTAGTATAGATGCGGCTACCGCGCGCCGCTACGATAGGAGTGGGCTTGCGTTTAAATTTGCTCCGATCGCGCTGTGTTTTGCGATAAAAATTTATGAAATTTAATTTGCGGTCGGCGCCAAAAAATTTTATAAAGCTCCATTTTAAAATTTGCGGCACGGGCACGTACCGATCAGGTCGTCAAGCTAAAATCAAATCTCAAAATTCCAAGCGGCGAATGCAGAAAACCTCGCGCCTAGCGTATCTGCGGCGGCGGTGCGGGCACGCTAAATTTATCGCTTTTAGGACGCAAAAAGACGCACGGGCGCGGGCAAAATTTATTGATTTTAGAGTTTAAAGCATCGAATTCGCGCGCCTAGGCTAAATTTTAAAATTTAAACGCGCGACGCTTCGGACGCATCCGCGCGACTGCGAGCGCTCATAAAATTCGCTCGAAGCAAGGTTGTAAAACCGCGGGCGGGCGCAAAATTTATCACCGCAAAAATCAAAACCGCGAAAGCAAAAAGGCTCCACGAGCGCTCGCTGCCGCACCCGCCCGAGCAAATTAAAATCGCATGATCCGCCTGGTTGGCATACGTGGAGGGCGCCGCTGCGGGCATTTGCATTTAAATCCGGTGCGATCGCAATGCGATTTAAAACTGCGCCTGCTTAAATTCGCGCCATTTCGGTTCGCTCACAATCACATCTCACCGCAGTAGCGCTTTAAATTTGCGCCGCCGCGATTTGTGCGCATTCAATCGCTACGGCAAGGGTAAAATTTCAAAATCTAGGTCCATACGCGCCGATTTGCCCGCCAAAATCGCTCGGATCGAATTTACCGCTACTGCAATCCGCGCGGATTAAAGTCCCGCCGCTTAAAAGCGCAAATTTTACCTCTCAAACGGCGGCACGAAATTTTATTAAAATTTCATCTCTTAATTCGGCGTGCGATTTATAAAATTTCGCCCTCGTCCCGCCCCGAAATCTGCGGCTTAGGCAGCGCCAGGCTCTTTGCGGTTTTGCTAAAAAGTATCAGATCCTCGGTGCTTTGCACGCTCCACGGCAGCCGCTTTAGAGCAAATTTAAAAATTTCAAAGCAGGAAACGGCGTCGCTAAATGCGCGGTGGTGGACGTTTTGCACGCCCAAAAACTCTTTTAGCGAGCCGAGCCCGTATCTTTGCGCCTCGATCGTGCGGCGCGCGAGCTCGACGGTGCAGAGCCTGCGATTTAAAAGCATCCCAAAGCCGCATTTTTGCAGGCTCGCGTCGATGAAGCCGTAGTCAAATTTGACGTTGTGCGCCACAAAAACGCTATCGCCTAAAAACAGTCTAAATCGCTCCAGCACGCTAGCTAGCGGCGGTGCGCCCACCAGATCGTCCGCGCAGATACCGGTAAGCTCCGTGATATTTTCGGGCACGACGGGCGCGTAAACGAAGCTTTCAAAGCGATCCAGCTCCTGCGTGCCGCGCGTTTTTATCGCGCCGATTTCGATGATCTGGCCGTTTGAGAGCCCGCCGTTCGTCTCGATGTCCACAAAGCAAAAAATTTCATCTGAAATGTCCGTCTCGCGGGTCTTGAGCGTGATTTTGCCGCTATCTAGTTTTATTATCTCTATGCCCAGCGCCCGCCACATCGAGAGGTCTTTGGGCTCGAAAAGCTCGGTAATTTCGGCAATATCGCTTGCTTTTGAGATAAAGTCGTAATAATTTATGCTCTTTTGAGCCAGTAAATTTATTAAATTTTCGATTCTATGCGTCAAAATTTTACCCCTGTGTCGCGCCTAAATTTTAAGCGCACGGATCGCCTCCGCGTAGTCGTTTGAAGAAAATATGTAGTTGCCCGCTACCACGACGTCGGCGCCAGCTTCATCGATATCTGCAATATTCAGCCCGTTTACGCCGCCGTCGACCTCGATGAGGCATTTTGCGCCTTTGCGATCGATCAGCTCGCGCAGCTGCTTAATTTTCTCAAGCGCCGAGGGGATAAATTTCTGCCCTCCAAAGCCCGGATTGACGCTCATCAAAAGCACCATATCGACCTCGCTCAAGACAAACTCCAGCGCGCTAAGCGGAGTGTGCGGATTTAGCACGACCGCGGGCGAGACGCCGCTGCGGCGTATATGATCTATGAGGCGCAGCGGATGGGTCTCCTCCTCGATGTGGAAGCTAAGAAATTTCGGCTTTAGCGGCAAAAAAAGATCGACGAAAAACGGCACGTTTTTAACCATCAGATGGATGTCTAAAGGCTTGCTACTCGCCTTTGCCGCGGCGCTTGC
>NZ_CALEDC010000317.1 GCF_937949835.1 uncultured Campylobacter sp. | reverse complement strand
GGGGAAGACCAGGCTTTCCAGGACGATCGGGTGAGCCTCGTCGCAGAGCGTGTCGCCCGTCTTGGTGCCCTTCAGGCTGGGGACGGCGACGATCATGCCCGCCTCCACCACATCGATGTCCTCGCGCTTGTTGGAGTGCATCCGCATGATGCGGCCGATGCGCTCCCTCTGGCCCGAGGTCGCGTTGTAGATCGCGCTTCCCTTCTCCAGCCTGCCGGAGTAGACACGCAGAAAGATCAGCTTTCCGAGGAAGGGATCCACCGCCACCTTGAAGGCCAGGGCGGCAAAGGGCTCCTTGGGATCACTGTGGCGCTCCAGGACCTTCTCGGGATTGCCGGGCTCCGTCCCATGGATGGGCGGCAGGTCGATGGGGCTGGGCAGATAGTTGACCACCGCGTCCAGCACCAGCTCCACGCCCTTGTTCTTGAAGGCCGATCCGCAGAGCACCGGCACGGCCTTGAGGGCGATCGTCGCCTCGCGCAGCACCTTCCGGATCAGCTCGGAACCGACCTCCTGCCCCTCGAGGTAGAGGGTCATCACGTCGTCGCTGAAGTCGGAGAGCGCCTCGATGATGGCGTCCCGCCCCGCCTTGGCAGGCATGGCCAGTTCCGCGGGGATCGTCGTCACGCTGGGGGGCTGCCCCAGCTCGCCGCTGAACATCACGGCCTTCTGCTCGATCAGGTCCACGACCCCGGAAAAATCGTCCTCGGCCCCGATCGGCATCTGAATGGGGATGGCACAGGCCCCGAGACGCTCGCGGAGCGCCGAGACCACCGCGTCGAAGTCCGCGCCGATACGGTCCATCTTGTTGACGAACGCCACGCGCGGGACATGATACTTGTCCGCCTGCCGCCAGACCGTCTCGGACTGGGGCTCCACTCCGCCCACGGCACAAAAGACGGAGACCGCCCCGTCGAGCACTCGCATGGAACGTTCCACCTCGACCGTAAAGTCCACGTGACCGGGCGTATCAATAAGATTGATGGTGTGATCCTTCCAGACACAGGTCGTGGCCGCGGACGTGATCGTGATGCCGCGCTCGCGCTCCTGCTCCATCCAGTCCATAGTAGCGGCGCCCTCGTGAACCTCGCCGATCTTATGGCTCATACCGGTAAAAAATAGAATTCTTTCGCTTGTAGTCGTCTTTCCAGCATCGATATGGGCGGCAATACCGATATTTCTAACCATATGTAAAGGGGTTTTTCTTGCCATGATGCCCTCCTACCAACGATAATGCGCGAAAGCTTTATTGGCTTCCGCCATCTTGTAGGTATCTTCTTTCTTTTTAAATGAAGAGCCTTTAGAATTTGCGGCGTCCATAAGCTCGTAAGCCAGGCGCTCTATCATTGTACGCTCGCTTCTTTTTCTAGCAAAGGAGATGATCCAGCGAATAGCCAAAGCCTGCTGGCGAGCCGGTCGTACCTCGATCGGAACCTGATAAGTTGCGCCGCCTACACGACGAGACTTAACTTCCATCAAAGGCTTAACGTTATCGATGGCATCGTTAAAAATTTCGATACCTTTCTTCTCGCCGCCTTTATTGTCGATGAAATTTAAGGCGCCATACATGATCTCGGTAGCGACGCTTTTTTTGCCGTCGAACATAAGCGAATTAATAAATTTTGTGATTACTTTGCTGTCATAAATCGGATCAGGCATAACTTCCCTAACGGGAGCTTTTCTTCTTCTCATTTTATTCCTTCAAATTTTAAAATTTTACTCAAACTCGGCAAAATCTAGTGCCGGTCTGTTTCGGCTAAACTATTTTTTAGGTCGTTTAGCACCGTATTTTGATCTTGCGACGGTTCGTTTTGCAACGCCTGCAGTATCAAGCGCACCGCGGACGATGTGGTATTTAACGCCCGGTAGGTCCTTTACGCGACCGCCGCGAACTAGCACGATGGAGTGCTCTTGTAGATTGTGACCTTCACCGCCGATATAGCTGATGACTTCAAATCCGCTAGTAAGCCTTACTTTGGCAACTTTACGAAGCGCTGAGTTTGGCTTTTTAGGGGTCGTGGTGTAGACCTTAGTGCAAACTCCTCTTCGTTGAGGGCAATTCTTTAGCGCCGGAGACTTCGATTTCTCGGTAAGCTTCTTGCGCTCTTTTCTGACCAATTGATTTATGGTTGGCACATCTTTCCTTTCACAAAAATTTATTCAAAAAGATTTGGATTATACTTTGTTTAAACTTACAGAAACGTAAATTTAACTAAATTTTAATCTCTAATCAGTACAAACTCTCCGCCGCCGCAGATCACTAAGCAGATCGCAGCGGAAAGATACAGATATACGATTTCCAGCTCAAATCCGCCCACGCCGGTAAGCGCGCTCAACGGAGTGTGTAGGACATATATTATCATGAGCACGTTTGCGATCACAAGCAGAGCGCCTATGCGGCAAAATACGCCTATGATTATCATCGCGGGCGCCAGCACCTCGCCTACGTATGCGCCGTAAGCCACTAAATCCGGAATTCCTCTAGCTACCAGCATCGATTTTACGCCGTCTATGCCGTGAGTAAGCTTAAAAATTCCGTGCATTAAAAGACAAACTCCAAGCCCCAACCTGATAAACAACAGACCGAAATTTATGTTGATCATATTCATGTTTCATCCTTTAAATTTAGGGCTTTTTTGCCCTAAATTATTTTTTAAGTTTAACTTCCTTATCTTTATACAGACCGGTTCCGACCGGAATTATGCGACCTAAAATTACGTTTTCTTTCAAGTCCTCCAATCGGTCAAATTTACCCGCGATACTAGCCTCGGTTAGAACCTTCGTAGTCTCTTGGAAGGATGCCGCTGAAATGACGCTATCGCTTCCTACTGCGGCGCGAGTTACGCCCAGCAGTACGGACTCTGCAATCGCAGGCTCGCCACCAATTTTCATAATGCGCTCGTTTTCTTCTCTAAATCTGCGGCGGCTAATCAGATCGCCGACGATTAGCTGAGTATCGCCGCTATCGACGATTCGAACCTGGCGGAGCATCTGAGATACGATGATCTCGATATGCTTATCGCTGATAACGACGCCTTGAGAGCGATAAACCTGTTGAATTTCGCTTATCAGATAATAATGCAGCGCCTTTTCGCCTAAAATTCTAAGCACGTCGTGCGAGCTGATAACTCCGTCGGTAAGTTTCTCGCCCGCGTGGACGAACTCACCGTTTCGCACCTGTATCTGGCGGCTCTTATCG
>NZ_CALEDC010000316.1 GCF_937949835.1 uncultured Campylobacter sp. | reverse complement strand
GCAGCGTCTCTTGTAAATTTATCCCTCTCATTTCGCAAAACGATAGCGTGTCGATCATACTCTCACTGATTATGATATTTTTAAATTCTTTCGGGCTTTTATGTGCGTTGTCGGCTTTTAAAATTTCTAGCCCTTTATTTCCGTTGCAAAGCTGCTTGATGGGCTTATCGTATGCTTTTCCCTGCGGATCATGCGTTAATGGTTTTGAGAGGTAGTTTATCGTTCCGCTTTGCTTTAAAAATTCTTTCGTGCCTGCGTCCGTTTGCACTGACGCTAACGTGTATGTCGGTACGATCGCGTTTTGGTATTTGTCGTCTTGTTTTAGGCTACTAAATTGCGCCAAGAGCTCGGCGCTTAATTTTCGTTTGAGGACTAAAAATGAATTTTTGCCCGTCTTATCTAATTTTTTAAATTTTTCTATTATTTCATTATCGATTCTTTTAGCAGTTGCTTTGAGTATAGTATTGCTTTGTAACTCTTTTATATCTTTTATTTTGTCTTCGTCTATTAAATCTTTTACTTCTACTCCGCGATTTTTAGCGAAGCTGTAAATATTGCCCCGATCGGTGCTATCGTTTGGATTAAAATATAAGTAGTGGCCGTTTGATTGGCGCGATATGACTATCGTATCGCCGTAGTCGTTCGTAAGCGTTTTGTAGTTCCGGCTACTTTTGTCTCTTTTTTCAAAGTAGCCGTTATTCTTTAAAATTTCATCAAGCGCTAGCTCTACTAGATTTTCTTTCATCTCGGACACAGATCCAAAAATGCTTTTCTTTTTTGAGCCTGCTTGTGAGCCTTTTTAGCCGTAATCGAATAGTATTTTTTAAGGCTTGCAGCGCACTCGGGCGGGCGCGTAGCGCTTGCAAGGCATAGCACCGCTTCGCATGCTAGCTTCTTATCGCCGGTAAATACGTCGCCGAGCTCTTTTGGAGCTGAAGTCTTCGTTGCCGTATCCTTTGCGCTCGTCTCTTTTGCGGTCGCGCTGCTTGCTGCAAAAATTGCGCCTATGATTAAACTAAAAACTAGTTTTTTCATTCTTTCCCCTTTATTTGAAATATACGAATTTTGGTAGTCCCAGCTCGTCTTTCGGTAACTGCTTGGTTTCGGGCTCAAATATGGCGTCGTTGCGCTTGTATTCTACGACCGACTGATTAAAGCTCTCTTCGGTTAAATTTTTATTGCTGCCACTCTCGCTTAATTGCTTGCCGGTCGCCATCGTGCTGGTGTAGTTGATATTCAGCTCGTATTGGTGCTGTAAATTTTCTAAAATTTTAAGCAGTATCGAGTTCGTGAGGGCTTGAGCTTGCTTTTGGTTGTTTGACTTGCTTAGCTGCTTTGAAAGCTGCTTTAAATCGTCGTTCATTTTCGCTTTCGAGTAAGGATTGGTCTTATCGTCGCTATGAAACGTATCTTCAAAGGCCAGCAGAGCATTTGTTTTTTCGATGTTATCCCTTTCTTGCAGGAACTTCTCGGCATTCTTTATATTATTGATTTGCGCTTGATAGTTCGCTCTTTGAATAGGATCAACGGCTTTATTCATCTGCTCGGTCAGCTCGTCTATGCTTTTGCTTAAATTTGCGCCGTCTCGCAATGCGTAGGTGCAGCGATTGACCTTGCTCTTGATTGAGCTTTTGGTTTTTCCTAGCGTCATTCCGAAAAATTGGCTATTGTTTTCCAAAAACGAGCATGCGTTTTGCACTCTTGCTATATCGCCCATTACGTCGCTTGGAATATTTTTAACATTGTCGTAGATACTTTGCATCTGACTGATCATATTTTGCGCGTCGC
>NZ_CALEDC010000315.1 GCF_937949835.1 uncultured Campylobacter sp. | reverse complement strand
GCAAATTTTAAGCCCCAGTCGCTGCGTTGCCGCACCAATTAAATTTAGCAACTTCCGCGCGGATTTAAACCTCGGTCGCTGCAATTTTAACATAACCCAAAGCTCCGACTTCAGCCGCCGCCTACGAACTCGACGATCTCATATTTTTTGCCGCTTGAGATCTGTGTGCGCTCCCACGCCTCTTTTTTTAAAATTTCGCCGTCGCGCTCGAGCGCTACTAGGCGCAGATCGTGTCCGCGTCGGCGCAAAAACTCGCTCACGCTCATATCCTGCGCCAGCTGCAGAGGCTCGCCGTTTACGCAGATCTCAATCATCGCTCGCCCCCAAGCTCTCGTGGTACTCCTCGTAAGTGCCCCTAAAATCGACGATTTCGCCGTCTCCTTTGAGGTGCAAAATTCTATTTGCGAACGCGTCGATGAGCTCGCGGTCGTGGCTCACGCAGATCGCGCAGCCCGCGAAGTTATACAGCGCTTCACCAAGCGCGATGATCGCCTCGAGATCAAGGTGGTTGTTGGGCTCATCAAGCACCAGCAGGTTCGGGCGTTGCAGCATTAGCTTGCTTAGCATCACGCGGTGTTTCTCGCCGCCGCTTAGGCTGCCCACGCTTTTCTCCTGCTCCGCGCCGCTAAAAAGCATACGTCCAAGGCATTTGCGAATTTCATCCAGATCCCTATTCTGCGGGCTTTGTAGGTATTCGTAGAGCTTGA
The DNA here is from genome assembly GCF_937949835.1 of uncultured Campylobacter sp. Classification (GTDB taxonomy): domain Bacteria; phylum Campylobacterota; class Campylobacteria; order Campylobacterales; family Campylobacteraceae; genus Campylobacter_B. Next base: position 1,738 of record NZ_CALEDC010000315.1, on the reverse strand, counting down.
GCTCGCCTGAAATTTTATTATTCGTATCCTGCGCGAAGTACCCGGGCTCGATCGTGGCGCCCATGTGAACCTTGCCGCTAAGAGGCGCGAGCTCGCCCATGATGATCTTGCAAAGCGTGCTTTTGCCCACGCCGTTTCGACCGATGATCGCGATCTTATCGCCGTGAGCGAGCTTGAGGTTGAAATTTTTCAGAATTTCAATCTCGCCGAAGCTCATATCCACGCCGCTTAGCTCTAAAATTTCATTGCCGATCTCGCGCGCGGGCTTGAATAAAATACTAGGCTCCCTGCGCGAAGAGGTCGCAAGCTCGCTAAGATCGAGTTTATCAAGCTGTTTTTGGCGGCTCGTGGCCTGCTTGGCCTTGCTTGCGTTGGCGCTGAAGCGAGCGATAAATTTTTCAAGCTCCGCCTTCTCTTTGAGCTTTTTCTCGCGCTCGAACTGCGCCTGTTTGGCTATGAGATTGGACGCGATGAACCAGTCGTCGTAATTGCCGCTAAATTCGCGCACACGCCTAAAATCCACGTCGAGGATGTCCGTGCAGACGCGGTTTAAAAAGTGGCGGTCGTGGCTGATGACTACGAGCGTGCCCGTGTGGCGATTTAGCTCAAACTCGAGCCACGAAATGGCGTCGATATCGAGGTTATTCGTCGGCTCATCCAAAAATAGCACGTCGGGGCGCGGGAAAAGCACCTGTGCGAGAAGGACCTTAAATTTATCGCTCGTCTCGATCTCGCTCATCTTTTTATCGAAATCATTAATCCCCAGCGAGCTTAAAATTTTCTCGATCCGCGTTTCGTACTCGTAAGCAGGATCCTCCTCGGCACAGATCATCTCAAGCTCGCCTAGGCGCTCGTTTATCTCGTCGTTAAACTCGCCCGCTTCGTAAAGGTGCGTCTTTTCGCGCACGGCATCATAGAGGCGCTTGTTGCCGTAGAGTACGGCGTCTTTGACGCTAAAGCTTTCAAAGGCGAACTGATCCTGCCCCAAAACGCCGATTTTAAGCCCACTTTGGATTAGAATTTCGCCGCTGCTTGCTTCGATCTGTCCGCTTAAAATTTTAAGTAGCGTCGATTTGCCCGCGCCGTTTGCGCCGATGAGACCGTAGCGCCTGCCCTTATCGAGGCTTAAATTTACGTTTTCAAAAAGCAGCTGTTTGCCGAAGCGCATCGTTAGATCTTTGATTTCAACCATATTTTTCCTTTTAAATTTCTCTTTGCGTTGCCTTGCGCACGGGCTTCTGCTAGGTTTTGCGCGCAAATTTCATATCACGTTTTTTGCGGCTTTTACGCCGCGGCAAACCGCGATAAATTTTTCCTATTGTAGCTTAAAATTCTGAAATTTCGCCGAAGGGGCGCGAGCCGGCGCGATTAAATTTAAACCGCTAGAGCAATTTAAATTTTAGCCGCTGTAATCGCTATCGCGAGTGATGATGAGCGTGTAGTTCGGATACGCCGCGCGCACCTGCTTGCAGACCGCGCGAAACGTCGCCTCCATATCGGGCGCTGCGAAATCGACGATGACGTCGAAGCTGATCGAGCGCTTTTCCTCATCGAGATAAAACCCATGTATCTGCGAGACGAACTCATGCGAAAACGCCATCTGCTTGATATGCTCGTAGATCTCGGCGGCGCGCGGATCGTTCCTGTTAAACGCGTAAATTCCTACGGTGTCTAGGATGATATTAAATTTCGCAAAAACGGCGTTTTGGATGCGGCGCGTAAGAGCGTCGATCTGCGC
>NZ_CALEDC010000314.1 GCF_937949835.1 uncultured Campylobacter sp. | reverse complement strand
TTTATTATAGTATTATTTTTATCTATATCTCTTAGCTTCTCTTTTAGCAAGAAATCATTATTGGCTGTATTATTTCAAAAAAAAATTTTTAACAACTTAGGGCTACTAAGCCTCAATATCTTTTTAAATCACTTCTATGTAGGCTGGGTAATTATGACTATAAAATCTAAATATTCTATAGAGCCATATCAATCTGTAATTTATTATTTTTTAGGTTCTTTATTTTGTATTACTTTGAATTTCATCATATCGAGATCTTTAAGAAAAATCGAATATAAAAAGATAATTGACGCTTCCTTGGTTAAAGAAGAATAACTTGAATGCTCAAATTATAAAATTTATTCTCGTCGGTATCCTAAATACTACCTTTGGGTATGGGCTATTCGCCCTTTTTATCTATTTGGGTCTATATTATCCTCTTGCCGTATTGTTTTCTACGATACTAGGCGTATTGTTTAACTTTAAAACTATGGGCAAGCTGGTATTCGGTAGAAGTGATAACGGTCTGATATTTAGATTTATGCTAGTTTACATCATTACTTATTTTTTAAATATATTTTTTCTATGGCTTTTCAAGTGGCTTGGATTTGATAATATGTATATAAGCGGTTTTGTGCTTTTGATCCCGCTAGCTGCGGTATCATTTTTATTAAATAAATTTTTCGTCTTTAGGAGATGATATGAAAAAGATCAGTATAGTTACTGCCTGCTTTAACGAGGAGGAGAATGTAGAGGAGGTATATTCGCGCGCAAAAAAGGTTATGAGCGGATTTCCCAAATATGCCTACGAGCATATATTTATTGATAATGCTTCGACCGATAGGACGGTTGAAATTTTAAAATGTCTAGCAAAGGATGATAAAAATTTAAAGATCATCGTAAATTCCAGAAACTTCGGGCATATCAAATCGCCAACCTATGCGCTTTTGGGCGCAGACGGAGATGCTGTTATCTCTATCGTAGCCGATTTGCAAGATCCGCCCGAGATGATTGCGCAGTTTATAGAAAAATGGCAAGAGGGCAACGACTTGGTTTTGGCTATTAAGCGAGATAGCGAGGAGCGCGGCGTGATGTTTAAAATCAGAGAGTGTTATTACGAGCTCTTATCAAAACTATCTGAGATCGAAATTTTTAAGAATTTTACCGGCTTTGGACTTTTTGATAAAAAGGTCATCGCGGCTCTTAGACAGATGCATGATCCGTATCCGTTTTTTCGAGGAATGCTCGCGGAAGCCGGTTATAAGGTAGCTAAGATCCCCTACGATCAACCGGTAAGAATTAAAGGAGTTACCAAAAATAACTTCTACACGCTTTATGATATGGGGATACTCGGTATAATCTGCAATTCCAAAGTACCACTTCGGCTCGCAACCTTTATAGGTATGATAACGGGCATTTTGAGTATAATAGTAGGACTTGTGTATTTTATACTTAAGCTAATTTATTGGGACGAGATGAGCGTGGGCATCGCGCCTCTTATCATACTTTTTTCATTCGTTTCATCTGGAATTTTGTTTTTTATCGGTATAATAGGCGAATATATCGGTGCAATTTATACACAAGTGTTAAATCGCCCATTGGTATTTGAAAAAGAAAGAATAAATTTTGACTGAGGATATTTTTTTTAAGCATTGCAGTACCGACTTATAATAGAGCAAAATTCTTAGATAAAAGTCTAAATAGTCTATGTAAAAGCGTGTATAAAATCGAGCGAAGAGATATTGAAATTTTAATTTTAGATAATGCTTCCAGTGATAAAACTTCGGATATTGCAAAAAAATATATTGATTTCGGACTTGTAAAATATATAAAAAATAGTGAAAATACTGGTCCAGATAATAATTTCAAAAAAGCGATTTCTTTGTCGCGCGGAAAATATATATGGATATTCAGCGATGATGATTTAGTATTTGATAATACGATTAAATATTTAATGCGGATACTAGATTCTTCTTCGAAATTCGGTATTATTCATTTAAAGGCACAAAATTTCATAGACGAAATTAAGCCAGCAGAATTTAAAGAATTTAGTAATTTTAAAATTTATGATGATGATAAAGCGGAGTTTATAAAAGAAGCCCATACTAATTTAACTTTTATAACTTCTAATATAGTAAATAAAAGTTTATTTGATAGAATCGATTTGGACGCAATAGCAAATAACAATCTCGTGCAGCTTTATTGGAATATCGCCTGCGCAATTTTGCCTGATAAGCAAGTCGTGGTGTTTGATAAAATTTATGCAGCAGGGCAGTTTAATAGTGGAAGATATAATTTTTCGGAGGTATCTGGTATAAATTTAAATGATACCCTAAGCGCTATTGAAAAGAATTTTGACGCAGATTTCGTACTTGAAATTTTTAGAAAAAGGCTTTTAATATATTATTATCCCGCCAATATAATTAGGATACGAAACGGTCTTTCTGCAGTTAGGAACGAAAACTGCTTTCGCAATTTATATAAAATTTATAAGAAATTCCCTTCTTTTTGGATATTCACGGTTGGCGTGATGTGTATGCCAAAAAAAGCTAGGCCTAATTTATGCAAAAGACGATTTAGGACGGAATTTGCTATCTAAAATTTCATATATGGCGCTAGCGCAGATATTTTTTGCGTTTGTATCCGTAGTATCGATCTTAGTTCTACCGAAGCTTTTATCTTTAGAAGGCTTTGGATACTATCAATTATTTATATTTTTTGCCAATTACGTAGAATTTTTACATTTTGGACTATCTGATGGTATATATCTAAGATACGGCGGTAGGCGATATGAATTTATTTCTAAAAGAACTCTAAAATCTCAAATTTGTACGATGGAGATTTTATATATTCTAGAATGCCTAATTATATTTTTTGCAGTTTGTGCGTTTTCGTTTGATAAAAGGTTATTTTTATATATTGCTATTTCGGGCGCTATCACAGTACCAAGATCATTTCTATATAATCTTTTGCAAAGTGTAAATGAGATAAAAAAGTCAATACTCGTTTTGTTTATAGAAAGAATTTTTGTCTTATCATCTATAGCAGCAGTTTATTTCGTGGATTTCGATAAAGCTAAATTTTTAATATTTCCATTTATTTTTGCCAGATTTATATCGCTTGTTTATATTTGTTTTTTATGTAGGGATATTTTTAAAGTAAAAATGGCTTCTTTTACAGATAGCTTATTTTATATATATAAAAATATGCGAATAGGTATAAAATTAACAATCTCTGCGCTTTGCAATATATTTTTGATATTTATTGCAAGATCTATGATTGCATGGAAATTTAGCATCGTTTTATTTGGTAAAATTTCATATATTATCGCTACTAAATTTTACCCTATTTTTCATCAATGCATTCTCGGCAATCTTATTCCCGATATTACGAACTAAAAAAGCTTGCGAACAAAACGAAATTTTTAAAATTTTAGATGATGGACTATCAATCATATTTGTATTTTTATTTCTATTTGCATATCCTGTAGAAATTCTACTGGGCGCTTGGCTACCTAAATATGCGAATGTTTTAAATTATATGCCGATAATTTTTACGATATTGCTATGCGAAGGTAAGACGCTCCTTCTTACTAATTCATATTTTAAGGCATTACGCAAAGAAGGACAAATGCTTCGTATAAATTTAATTTCTTTGATTATATTTTCAGTATTTATTGGATTTATTGTATATTTTTGCAATGATATATTTATCATAATGTTTTGCCTGTTTTTATCTCTTTTTGCCAAATATATCGCATTGAGTTATGGTCTGAAAAAATTTATAAAAAGTGTAAATTTTTGTAATATTGGTGTAGAATTTTTTGTGGTGTTTGCTTTATTGCTATATCTCATATATTGCTTGGCGTCTACGCGTTTTGCTTAATAATAGTAAGTTTTATAGTTTTAATTGTATTAAAAAGGGAAAATTTTATCCAATTGCTTAAATTTATAAAAACGATATAAATCTGAAAATATTGCTATGAGTAATAATTATATCAATCTCGATGTAGCATTTTGTATTTTCATAAATTTTGCTAAAATTCAAATTTTTCAAAGAAACTTTATTATATACTTCCCGTTCACTTTAAAAAAAGGACGACCATGCCAAAGATGAAAAGCGTGCGCGGTGCCGTCAAGCGTTTTAAAGCGGGCAAAAACAAGATCAAAAGAGGCTCGGCGTTTCGCAGCCATATTTTGACGAAGATGTCTCAAAAACGCAAGAGGAATTTGCGCGAGGCCCAATACGTCGATTCTACGAACGTATCTGCGGTTAAAAAAATGCTTTGCAAATAGTGCAAAGTTAGTTTTTGACGAAAGTCATTCAAACTCCCCTAAATTTATGGATTTTAGGGCAAGATCCCCAAAGGGACGCCGATTAAGAAAGGATTAATATGGCAAGAGTAAAAACGGGCATCGTTAGACGCCGCCGTCACAACAAGGTGCTAAAGCTTGCGCGCGGATTTTATAGCGCAAGACGCAAACATTTCAGAAAGGCTAAAGAGCAGCTAGAGAGAAGCCTCGTTTACGCCTTCCGTGACAGACGCGCGAAAAAACGCGATTTCCGCAGACTTTGGATAGTGCGCATCAATGCAGCTTGCAGGCTAAACGACATCAGCTATTCTAAATTTATAAACGGACTGAAAAAAGCGGGCATCGAGCTTGATAGAAAAATTTTAGCAAATATGGCTATGAACGACGCCGAAGCTTTCGCAACCGTCGCAAAGAAGGCAAAAGCGGCATTAAAATAAGCTTTAAAATTTGGCCGTCTTAAGGCGGCCAAATTCTTAAATTTCGACAAAGCTTTTAATTTTAAAAGCGCGTCCGCAAATTTGTCGAAATTTAAGAATTTGGGTAATTTTATTTGAGGCGGTGCAGAATGCTAAAGTCTTTGAAAAAAATCGTATCTCTTGCGCTTGTCGGTGCAGCAGGGTTCGGCTATGCGAGCGAGCAGAATTCCTGGAGCTATGCAAACGCGCAAAAATCACCTTCCAACAACACTTCCCGTTCCGATGTAATGAGCGCTGCGGATAGCTTGGGCGCGAAATTAAGCAGGCACGACGCAGCTAGCGATAGCTCCGCGAGCGACGAGTATGAAAACTCATTTCGTATCAAGCTCGAGTACGCAAGAGGCTTTGCTAAAAAGGGCTCATATTCGGGCAGGCTTAATAATCAACGCGTTATGATGCCTGCATTTCGCTGGACGGGCAATAGCGGCGTAAATGCCGAGTTTTGGAACGGCATTACCAATATAGGCGGCGCGCTGGTTCCTTATGTGGCTTTCGGCTCTTACGAAAAGCGCCCAGGAGGAGATTCTCACTCACAATATTTGGTGCGAAGAGACGAGGATTTGGCTCAAATGCAGCGCAATAAAGCTGCGGGTATCAAAAATCTCGCCTATACTTATACGGGCACTACCGGTCCTATCGGTCCTGACGGTCGCCCTACTGCCATTGGTTCAAGTAGAAATTTAAGCCTAGTATATGCCGATATCGATAATTTTGTAAATTTCTACGGCAGAGAAAACATCGCGGGATACTTCATCGACGAGGTCAATACCGAGGATAACCCTTCCAATATCGCTTATATGGCTAGCATTTATAATTACATTAAATCCAAATATCCGGAGATGCTCGTTTTGGCGAATAACGGCTGGGGGGTACGCGATGCCATAGCCCCTTACGCGGACGTCTGGATGCTGCAAGAAGTAAGCGCAGACGAGTATATCAACCGCTATCGCGCCAGAACCTCGGAATTTGAAAAAGACCCCGCAAATTCCGCTAAAATCTTACACGTCATCTATAACGCCTCGCCCGAGCAATATGACGAGATTATAAGGCTGTCGCGCGAGCGCAATGCGGCGAATTTATTCATCACTTCCGATACGAACCGCTATCCTGGAGGATACGACGATCTGCCTACCTATTTTGAAGCGCTGATGCTGGCGATCAATAACTTCACGCCTAAAAACGGCAGCCTGTTTTCGCAGGTCGCAAGAGGCGGCAACCGCATAGGCATCGAGATGCCGCGCTCGAAGGTCGATCTGGATCTTACCAAGCTTGCAAGAAATTCCGCTTATAAAAATTTAACCGACACCGACGGGCAGGAGTTTAACGTAAACGTAAGCGCGATCGGAAACTACGGCGGAGATTACAAAGACCGCTCGGGCGGCGTCAAATACGATCACAAGAGCGACGGAATTTTACTCGGAGCCTCCAAGAGAGTGGATGATCTTACGCTGGGCGTGATCTTTGGGTATCAAAAATCGGACGCTTGGTACGAGGGTAAATTCGACGGTGTCAAAGAAAACATCAAATCCTACGAACTCGGTCTGGCGGGCAGATACGATTTTAGCGAGAACGTGGATCTGGCGGTAAATTTAACCTATTCGACAAACGATCATAAATTTGAAACCAACAACGGATTCGGCGCTATCCACGGCGCGAAATACAAGTCGCAAATTTGGGATTTCAGCACGAGAGCAGGGTATAAATTCTTATTTGAAAACGGCTACATTAAGCCATATTTGGGGCTTGGAGCGATTATGGTGAACGAGGATGCGATCTCTAGGCTTAAATTTAGCTCCGCTTCAAAAACCGCGCCGAACGGCACCGCGGGAATTTACGCGATCAAGGCTTTCGGCGATCTGCAGATATTTGCAAATGCGGAGTACGAGCATCGATTTAGCGGCGATTCGTATCATGCAAGCAGAAAGTATTCGGACAGATACGACGTCGAGGGGCTTGATTATTCTAGCGGCGTATTTAACGGCGCAATCGGGCTGAAATATAAGATCCTTCAAAGCGTCGGACTCAGCGCATCGTACGAGCTAAGCGAGAGCAAAAATAGCCTCGCTAGAGCCGCTTTTGACGTGGAGTTTTGATTTTAATCGGAGTAGTCCAAGATAGGCAGCTTGAAGCACGATTACAGATTCCTCTTTGCCGCAAAATAAAAATTTTATGAAATTTGCGGCTAAATTTTACCCGAGCTTTGCTGCGAAATTTTAAAATTTCGGCCTTAAAATTTTTACTCGCATAATTTATACTTTGAAATTCCATGTAAGACCATTTTCGCGCCGTTTTGGATGCGAAGCGACGAGATAGAATCGCTGCCGCAGAATTTTGCGCGGACGCTGAGGATTTTTTAAAATTCTAAATTTTGCCCGTTTAAAACTTTGCGGATCGCGTTTCATCCGCAAGGGATTTTAAAATTCTATGCGCAGCGTAACTTGAGCATTTTTTAAAAGTAGCGGAATTGTAAGAACTCCAAGGGAGCATTCAAATTTTCGAGGTAAAATTTAGATTGATTGGAAACTACCGAAACTGGGTAAAAGAAGCGAAATTTTGCGGATCGCTCCGCAAAATTTAAAAGAGATTATTTTAGCTTGTCTAGTTCGATGATGTAAGGCACTGAGTTTACTCCCGCACCGAAGTATTTGGCAGCTAGGGCTTTTGCAGCGTTTAGCTCGGCAGCGCTTACGTCTTTGGCGCCTGCTTTGTTATCTTCAGCGTAGTATTTTCTAAAAACCGCTATCTTTTGCTCGTCGGTTTTAGCATTTTTGATCTCTTTGTAGATGAGCGCGGATTTTGCGTGGCCGTCATCGCCGTGAACGGAGGTCATGACGATATCGACATTGTTATTTTTTAGAGTTTCTTCGATCCTTGCCATCTCTTTGCGGCAGAATGGGCACAAAGCGTCTGTTAGCATCAAAATCGTAGGCTTTTTGGGATCGTTTCCTAGCTTGATGATATTGTCTTTGCTCTCTGCTTTGAAGACCTTACTTAGCTGTCCTGCGATGCGGTCTTGTTTGATCTGCTCCTTATAGACTACGCGTTTTTTAGGATCGATGATATCGGTAAAGATCAGATCGCCTTGGGTGAAGATGATCTCCTCTTGCGACATATTGCCTTGAGAGATTTTTAAAACGACCGCTTCAACGCCCTTTGGCTCGCTAAGTGGGATGCGCTCGGCGACCTTTATTTCGATGCCTTGTGGCGCGCCGCCGTAGATGGATAGAATTTCGCTGTCGCTTAAAGCCGCGTTTAGGCTCGCTGCGAGAGCAACTGAAGTTAAAATAGCTTTTTTCATTTTTTTCCTTTGCAAAAAATTCCGCGCATTGTAGTGCAAAATTTTAAATTTTTACTTTTTCAAATAGCGTTTATTGTCGATCGTCACGATATTTCCCATCTTGTCAAGGTATTCGAGGTAGCAGATGACGAATTTTCTGCTAAGTCCCAGCTCCTCTTTGGCGTTCGTGACATTTACGAAGCCCTCTTTTTCGATGATTGCGTAAAGGCGCTTGATCGCCAGGGCTAAATTTTCGGCCTCGACGAAAAGATTGTGCGCGAGACGGACGACCTTTTTGGCGTATGTTAGCTTTTTTAGCGCGTCATCGCCGCTTTCGCGATCAATCTCCAGCTCGTCGTAAATGTTATACGGTGCAAGCGGCGCGATGCCGCCCTTTTTGATGAGATCAAAAATTTTACTCTCCAGGCTCTGCTTAAGCGCATCAAAATCCACCCCCGATTTTACGTAAACTCCGCCCTTTTTGGAGACGATGCCGCCTCGCTCAAGCTCGCTAAGCGCGCGCGCGGCGAGCTCCTCACTGGCCCACGAGAGCTTTAGGGCGATCGAGGCGGGCGAAAAGATCGCGTAGTCGTTTTTTGAGACGATAAATTTTATGAGGCTTTTTACATCCTCGATCGCGCTTAGATCGTAAACGCATAGATTTGCTTCGTCAAAATACGTCCCTTCTATGCCGCGCGCGATTTTTACCGCTTCGTCATACTCCATTCCGAAGCGCTGATACGCCGAAAATAGCCCGAATCCATGCTTGTGAAAGAGGCTTAAAATTTTAAACGCTTCGGTGAAATTTCGCTTCAAAAGCGCGGTTAGAAGCACGGCTTTGCTCTGCTTTTTTAGCGGCTCAACTACGGCGTTTAGCACGCGTCCGCCGCCGATTACGCGCGAGTTTGACAAGCAGACGAATGGTTCGTCAAATTTCAAAAACATCGTTTTGTCAAATTTAAAGCTCACGAGCTTCTCGCCGCTAGGAAGTTCTTTTAAAATGAGCGCTTTTGCCGCGCTTTGCTTACTTCCGACGCAAAACAGCACGTCTTGGTTGTGTGAAATTTCGCCACTAAAGGTGCAGTCGGCTTCATTAAAGCCGCGGAAAAAGCCCTTTTTGCTTAGGATTTGCCCCTTCTCAAGCTCGCTCGTTTTGGCATCTAAACTCAGCGCGACGCGGTTTGGAGCCTGTGCAAGCGGCGTATCCTCATCGTGGATCTGCACGCTTTTGAC
>NZ_CALEDC010000313.1 GCF_937949835.1 uncultured Campylobacter sp. | reverse complement strand
ATTTTTAGGCGTTTAAAATTAAAAATTTTAATGGAAAAGTTGTAAAATTTTAGATTTAATGCGAGTAGATTTTGCGCGAAATTTTTTAAAATCTCGCGCATTATAAAAAGAACTTCCTTTTGAATTGGGAAGCATAAATTTAAAGGATTATTTTCGAAGCTCTTTGATTTTAGCCGCTTTACCGCGTCTGTCGCGTAGGTAAAATAGCTTCGCGCGGCGAACGCGTCCTTTTCTTAGAACCTCGATGCTTTCGATACTCTCGCTGTAGATCGGGAAAATTCTCTCTACGCCTACGCTATTTGCGCCGATCTTGCGGATGATAAAAGTCTCGCTGACGCCGTTTCCGCGACGCGCAATGCAGGTGCCTTCAAAATTTTGAATTCTGCTCTTATCGCCCTCTTTGATCCTGATGGCTACCTTTAAGGTGTCGCCGGCACGGAAATCAGGCACACTTTTGCTTGTGATCTGAGCGTCCTCAAACGCTTGGATATACTTGTTTTTCATAAATTTCCTTTATTTCTGGCGATTTTTCGGTACATATCCGGGCGGAAGAACCTCGTTTTGCATAGCGCCATTTGATTTTTTAAGCTGCGCATTTTAGCGTGATTACCCTTTAAAAACTCTGAAACTATAGGTAAATTTTCAAAAACATCAGGCTTTGCGAACGCGGGCGCCTCTAAAATTCCGCCTTCAAAGCTTTCTTCGACAAGGGAGCTTTCGTTGCCTAAAACGCCCTTTATGTTGCGGCTTATCGCATCACACATGCAAAGCGCGCCGAGCTCGCCGCCGGTAAGGACGAAATCGCCGATGCAAAAAATTTCATCCACATATCTTTCGACTATGCGCTCATCGATCCCCTCGTAGCGCCCGCAGATAAAGCATAAATTATCTTGGCTGCTTAGGCGCTTGGCGTCGTTTTGGTTAAATTTTTTACCGGCGGGCGAGAGGGAGATAAACTTGGCGTTTTTAAATTTAGCTCTTACGTGTTCGATCGTCCCGGCAAGCGGCTCCGTGCCGATCAAAAGCCCCGCACCGCCGCCGATCATATAATCATCCACTTTCTTGTAGCGATTTGTCGTGAAATTTCGCGGGTTAAAAAAATGCGTCGAGATTATTTTTTTATCGACCGCGCGCTTTAAAATTGAGTCCTCAAAATACGGCGCGATGAGATTTTCAAATAGAGAGATGAAGATAAAATTCATGAGTTTTCCAAAATCGCGCGCGCATTTTGTGTAAAAATTTTACGCTCGCTAAGCGAAATTTCTTTCACATAGGCGTCTACGTAGGGGATGAAAAATTCTTTCGGCAAAGCCTGCGAGATTAAGCTTTCATCCGTTTCTACCTCAAAAAGATAGCCGCTTCCGATCTGCGATATGTCACTTATGCGCCCCAAAATCACGCCGTCTTCATAAATTTCAAGCCCAATAACATCGAAGTAAAAGAACTCGCCCTTTTGCAATTTGCAAAATTTCCGCGTGTCCTCTTTGCTTCGGTAAAGAATTTGGTTGGTTAAATTTGCCGCCGCTTCTACGCTTTCGTAATTTTTAAAAATAGCGCTAGAATTTGCGCCGCTAAAGGATAGAATTTCTAAAATTTCGCCGTTTCGCAGATAAAATTTGGCGCCTTTTTTAAACTGAGAGGGGAAGTCGCTGCGATCAAAAATTTTAACCGCGCCCTTTAGACCGATAGTCCGACCGAGCTTCGCGACCTCTAAAAGATCATCAGGCATCTTTGGCTTTGACGGTAATTTTATAATTGATCGGATCTTTTGCTTTATAGCCAATGATGACGGTCTTTATGGCGTTTATCATTTTGCCGTCCTTGCCGATGAGTTTGCCGGTGTCGGCCTTGTCGGCATAGACGATGATCTCGGTAAAGTTCTCACCGACCCGCTTTTGCGTAGAGACGGACTGCGGATAGTCGGCGATCAACTTTGCGTATTCTTTTATAAAATTTTCTACCATTTTATTTGCTTGTGATTTGAGCGACCCTATCGCTTAACTTCGCGCCTACGCTCTTCCAGTATGCCAAACGCTCCGCGTCGAATTTGATATTATCGCTATCTTTTAGCGGATTGTAAAAGCCGATCGTCTCGATAAAGCCGCCGTCGCGTCTTTTCCTGCTATCCGTTACCACGATGCGGTAAAAAGGCTGCTTCTTTCTTCCGATTCTTGTAAGCCTAACAACTGTTGCCATTTTTTCTCCTTAAATTTTTGTAAGTTTTAGAACTTGCAGATGGCTAAAACTTAAACATCTGCAAACTCTACCGAGAGGCTATCTCGGTAAATTTTGCCTTTGAGCGATTGAGGCAAGCCCCTGCATGCCGCCCTTGCCCGAAAATTTCTTCGCAAGCTTCGAAGCGCCCGCGAACTGCTTCAAAAAGCGGTTCACCTCCACTTGCGAAAGCCCCGCGCCGGCAGCAAGTCTGCGCTTACGCGAATTATTTAGCAGATCGGGATTTTCGCGCTCTTTCGGCGTCATAGAATTTATCATCGCTTTGATATGAAGTATCTCTTTGGAGTTTTCCAAATCGATATCTTTTATCTTATTCGCCATGCCGGAAAGCCCCGGGATCATGCCGATTAAATTTTTCATATTGCCGAGCTTTTTCACGCTTTCGAGCTGATTTACGAAATCGTTGAAATTAAACTCGCCCTTTTTGATCTTTTTGTTTAAGGCCTTAGCTTCTCTTTCGTCGAAGACGGCGCTTGTTTTCTCGGCTAACGTCGCTAAATCGCCCTCGCCCATAATGCGGCCTGTAATTCTATCGGGTATAAAGCCTTCCAGATCGGCCACCTTCTCGCCGGTTCCGATAAAGCGAAGCGGGATGCCAAGCTGCTGCGCGATACCAAGAGCTACGCCGCCTTTGGTATCTGCGTCAAATTTGCTTAAGATCACGCCCGTAAGGCCTAAAATTTCATCAAATTTAGCGGCCGTTTTAATGCCGTCTTGACCGCTCATAGCGTCCGCTACGTAAAAAATTTCATGCGGATTTAGAGCTTTTTTCATCTCCGCAAGCTGCGCCATTAGCACCTCGTCTATCGCAAGGCGTCCCGCCGTATCTACGAGCAGTACGTCATAAAGCCCGCTCTTAGCCTTGCTTAGCGCTTTTTCCGCAACCTTTAGCGGATCGCTCTCGCCCTCGATGAAAAATAACTCGATCTCGTTTGCTTCGCACAGCTGGCGGAGCTGTTCAACCGCGGCTAGGCGCTGCAAGTCGCACGCTGCGACCAAAACCTTTTTTTTACGAAGTTTCAGATAGTTCGCGAGTTTTATCGTGCTTGTGGATTTTCCGCTTCCTTGAAGTCCCGTCATCAAAGCTACCGTAGGAGGCGTGCTAGCGAATACAAACCCCTGACTGCTGCCTCTAGGCGCCGTTAAAATTTTAGTCAAATTTGTCTTGATAGACTGCAAAAACGGCTTCTGTCCTATCGTGCCGATACGAAGATCGGCTTCGACGAGCGCCAAAAAATCCTTTACGACTTTGTGGTGTACGTCGGCCTTTAAAAGCGCCTTTTTTAGCGTCTCCAAGGCGTTTTTTAAAGCTTTTTCGTCATCGATTGTTTTTAATTTATTGACCGCGTTTTTAAACGACTCGCTTATGATCTCAAACACTTTGATCCCTTATAAAATTTTTAAACTTGCGATGTTACCTAAAATTAACTTAAAAGCCATTGAATATCAGAGATCCTTAGGAATTTCAAAGCCGAATTCGTTGAAGCTTTTACCTAGCGGAGCTTTAAATTTAAGCCCCAAAATTTCGGTCTCGTACGAGTGCAGAAACATCCGTTTTGCGCGGCTTTTAGCGTATTTTTCATCGCCTATTACGCCAAATCCAGCATTTGCCAGATGCACGCGGATCTGATGCGTCCTGCCCGTCTCGATCCGCACTTTTACGAGCGATTTTTTGCCGCTTACCATCAGCGGATAAACCTCGCTAAATGCGCTCTTGCCGTTTGGCGAAATTTTAGAAAACGCGCCGCTTCGGGTCTTTATCGTCAAAATCGGCTCGTCAAATTTCATCTCTTCGCTCACGATCCCCTTCACGATCGCGATGTAGCTTTTTTTCACGCGCAAATTTTTAAATTCCGTAATCGCCGCTTCGCGAAATTCCTCGTTCTTATATAGCAGCACGACGCCGCTAGTTTCCTTATCCAGGCGGTTTAGAAGCCCGAATTTATAGATTTTTTCCAAATTTTCGCTACTCATAAAGGGCGGCTTATTGACCGCCAAAACGTTCTCATCCTCGTAAATGATCGCAGGTTTTGCGGGCTTCATCACGCTAAATTTAGTATTTTCGCCGAGCATCTCGCGCGCTAGAGCGATCTTTGCGCCGCGCGCGCTTACAAGCCCCGCGTCGATGAGGGCCTTGGCTTCGTTGTGCGAGATGTTTTCCTGCGCCGCCAGCAGCTTGTAGGCTTTTTCTTGCATTAAATTCTTTCCTTAATTAAATTTTCTATCTCTTGCAGATCGCAAATTTTATCTATCTGCGTGCCCTTTAGCGGCTCTTTTAAAGCGTTTGAAATTTCGTTCGCCTCGCACAGAGCGATGTTTTGTACGAGCGCGTACAGCGCCTTTTGATTATGAAAAAATCGCCCGCTGATGATCGGTACGCCGAAGCTCGCCGCCTCGATCGGGCTATGTCCACCGATATTGCGCAAAAAGCTGCCGCCCAAGATCACGACGTTTGAAATTTTATAAAAGTTCGCTAGCTCCCCGAAGGCATCGAGCAAGATAAAATCGCTCCCAAGCCCCGCGTCGTCGCTAAATCGCTCAAAGCTAAGCCCATGCTCGTGCGCCCAAATCTCACAAATTTCACGCACCTTTTCAAAGCGCTCCGGATGTCTCGGCGCCAGGATGATTTTTAGTTTTTGCGGCGCGGCAGTCGAAGTCGCCGTATTCGGTGCGGTAAAATTTAAAGACGCGCCGTTTAAAGGCGCCGTATTCGGCACGGCGGACGAAGCGTTGCTTGAGCTCGCCGTATCCAAAGAAGTTGCGTTTAAATTTAGTGCTTCGGTCAAGCCCGTCTCGCTGTGAAGCTCGGCCGCAGGCAAGCTTTTATCGCTGCGGGTACTCGCTGCGCGCGGGTCTTTTTCGGGCGCATTCTGCGAGCTGCGAAATTTTATAAAATCATTTAAATTCGATAAAATAAGCTCCTCTTCGCCCTCGTGAGTATTTGAGATCGTAAGCACAAAGCTATTTGCGGCCGCGGCGGAATAGTCCTTCGTCGCAACGGCAATATTCGCGCTTTTCACGTTGCCAGCGACCTTTATATTTTTTGCGCCGAGCTCCCGCAGCCGCGCCGCATCAAGCTCGCTTTGCGCAAGCACCAGATCGATATTTTCAAACGCTTTTCGATAATAAAACTTAAAGCGCAGATAGCTCGCGTACGAGCGGTCGCTTATGCGCGCATTTAGCAGGATCACGTAGCTTCCGCGCGCCTTGGCGGAACGGATCAAATTTAGCCACAGCTCCGCTTCAAAGATCACCAGCACGCGGCTGCCCGTAAGCCAAAACGGAAGCCAGTTTTCAAACGGCAGGTAGCGAGAGTTCGGCGTGAGCGCGTACGCCGCACCGAAGCCCGTCTGCGTGGTCGTGCTAAGCGCGACGCTCTCAAATTTAGAAATTAACGGCGCGAGAGCATTTACCTCGCCCAGGCTGCAAGCGTGAAAATGCACCGCAGCGGGGCTAAATTTAGGGTTTTTGTATAGAAAAAATCGCGCCTTCAGGCTCGTGCGGTATTTTTTTTTAAAGCTTAGGATAAAAATAAAAGGCGCAGCTGCAAGCCACGCCAAAAACGCCAAGGCGGTGTAGATCACTCGGCTTCTTTATATAAAATTCTGCCGCAATACGGGCAGGTTACGATGTCGTCGCTTTTGATGACCGCGGAATAGGTCTTGTCGCTTATGCGCATAAAGCAGCCGTAGCAGGCCTGTTTGCGCACCGGCGAGACCGCCGTATTGCCCGCCCACTTGCGGATCTTTTCGTAGAATGAGACGGTTTTTGGGTTCATCGCCTGCATTAGCTTATCGCGCTTGGCGTAGATCGCGCCGCGAGCGACCTCGACCTCGCCCATCTCGGCGCTTACCTGCTCTTGTAGGCTTTTTAACTCGGCTTCAAACGCCTCTTGCTTTTCACTCTGCTCTTTTACGAGCGCCTCTTTTGCGGCTACGATCTTTTCTAGCCTTTCGATCTCCTCGTTTGTGGCCTCGAGCTGCTCTTTTGCGATGTCTTCTTCGACGCTAAGAGCTTTGATCTCCTTTTCGGTTTTTGCCGCGCCGCTTTTTTTACCCGTGCTTTTTAGCTTAGACGAAAAGGCGCTAAGTTGCGCGTTTGCTTGTAAAATTTGAGATTTTAGCTCGGCGATCTCCGTATTGAGAGTTTCGATCTGTTCTTTTGCGCCTAAAATTTCGCCGCTTTTTTTGCTTAGTTTCTCCTGCGCGGCCTCGATTTTAGGCTTAAATCCGTCCAGCTGCTTATCGAATTCGCAAAGCTGCACCAATTGGCTTAAATATTTGTTCATCTTTTTCCTTTAATAATACGTAAATGGATTTTTTTGCTCGCTTATTATAACTTCAATTTCGCTTTTTTGCAAGAAAGGTGCGAGCGCGCGCCCAAAATAGCGCTCACTTTCAAAATGATTTATGTCGATCAAACTCACGCCGTTTTCTAAATTTTGAAGCGCCGTGTGATATTTTATATCGCCCGTGATGAAGCAATCCACGCCTAAGCTTTGATTTAGTTCGCTTCCGCTGCCGGTGCAAAGCGCGATATTTTGGATAAAATTTTTCGTCTTTACCGCGCGCAGATGCTCGATGCCGAGTTTGCGCTTTATATCCGCACACAGAGCCTCAAAGCTCAAATCCGCGCGCATGAAAACCAAAAATTCCCGCTCATCCGTAATTTCAAATTTTAAAATTTCGCGCGCTACGAACCCGTTTAAAACGTGCTTGTCAAAGTTCGTATGCATCGCGATGAGAGAGATATTTTTGCGGATCATCTCATAGATCAAATTTGCAGGATATAGCCGCGGATCAAGCGATTTTAGCGGACTGAAAATCAGCGGGTGGTGTACCACCAAAAGCGAGCCCGCCTCCGCCTCGCGCACCAGCTCGCTAGTAACGTCGAGGCTTAGATAGATTTTTGAAATTTCATCATCCAAGTTTCCAAGCATTAGCCTGCTATTATCCCACGCCTCTGCGTCGCAAAAAGGCGCGGCGGCGTTTAAAATTTCATAAATTTCGCCCGTTTTCATAAATCCTACTTTGCGCTTTTATCTGTTTTATTTGCGGAATTTTGCTTATCGCAAGCGTTTTTTAAATTTACGCCTGCGGAGGAAATGGGTGCCGCGCCGCCGTCTTTGCCGCCTTTTTTATCGCTGCACGTCGCGGCGTCCAGCTCGGCGACATATTTTTGCGGATCTGCATAGCAAAGCGCGCAGTTTTTGGCAAGATCGCGGATCTTTAAAATATAATCCTGCCTCTGCGTGACCGAGATCGCTCCGCGCGCGTCAAGGACGTTGAACGTGTGCGCCGCGAGCATACAGTAATCATACGCAGGAAGCGCCAGGCCGTGCTTTAGGATGCTTTTGCACTCGCCGAAGCAGTTTTCAAACTGATTAAAAAGCATTGCGGTATCCGCAAGCTCAAAGTTGTATTTGCTAAACTCAAACTCGCCCCTTTTATGCACGTCGCCGTAGGTTACTAGCCCCGCCTTGTCGTCCCAGACGATGTCGTAAACGTCGTCTTTGTTTTGCAGATACATCGCCAAGCGCTCAAGCCCGTAGGTGATCTCGCCGCTTATGAGCTCGCACGTGATGCCGCCTACCTGCTGAAAATATGTAAACTGCGTCACCTCCATGCCGTCTAGCCAAACCTCCCAGCCAAGCCCCCAGGCCCCTAGCGTCGGGCTCTCCCAGTTGTCTTCTACGAAGCGGATATCGTGGCTTTTAAGATCTAGCCCCAGCTTCTCTAGGCTTTTTAGATAGAGCTCTTGGATATTATCCGGGCTCGGTTTTAAGATCACCTGAAACTGATAATACGCGCCCAAGCGGTTTGGGTTTTCGCCGTAGCGCCCGTCTGTGGGGCGGCGCGAGGGGGCGACGTATGCCGCGCGCCAAGGTTTGCTTCCTAGACTGCGCAAAAAGGTAGCCTGATGATAGGTGCCTGCGCCCGCGGGCATATCGTAGGGCTGAACGAGCAAGCAGCCCTGCTCGTGCCAGTAGTTTTGAAGCGTCAAAATAATCTGTGAAAACGTCATTTTTATCCTTTTATCGATATGTAAATTTAAATTTTATCTTCCGAGTGCTTTTCAAAGTCCGTTTTAAAGGCTCTTTGAAGCTTCGAGCTTTCAAAAAATTTCCAAATTTCAGCCCAGTATTCGCCTACTCTCGTAGGCTCGTTCGTAAAATCAAAAACCGCGTAATCGCCCGCTTCAATACATAATTTTTCGCCGGTTTCATCGCGCTCATTTTTGCGGCACTGCTTCGCGGATTTGCAAGCTTCGTCGTGGCTTTCTTTATGGTGCCCTTCCTTCGAGCAAGTGCCTATTAGCACGGAGTACTCCCTCTGCGCGCCGTTTTCGTAGTCGTAATACGCAGCATAAATTTCGTTTTTCGCGGCGCTGCTTCTGCTAGCGTTAAATTTTAAAAACTCGCCCCACAAATTTGCGATCACCCCTCGCCCGCTCATCTCATCTGCGTTATTCGTGCGAGTCTTTAGGCCGCAAATTTCAAAGCCTTCGCGCAATTTTAAAATTTTCAAAGTTTAGCCCTCAAGCAGCACTTCGATCTGCTCGGAGTCTTTTTTCAGCGCCTCCGCTTTTGCCGCGCGATCCGCCTTTAGCTTCGAGCTTAGCACCTCGTCGTTTAGAGCTAAAATTTGCACCGCCAGATACGCCGCGTTTTTCGCGCCCGCCTTGCCGATCGCAAGCGTCGCGACGGGGATGCCCGCAGGCATCTGCACGGTCGAATACAGCGCATCTACGCCGCTAAGCGCGCTGCCGCCGAGCGGGACGCCTAGCACCGGCTTGGTCGTATTCGCAGCGACCGCTCCGGCAAGATGCGCCGCCATACCCGCCGCACAGATGAAAACTTGCGCGCCCTTTTTCTCGGCGTCCGCGACGTATTTAGCCGTGCGGGCGGGGCTTCGGTGCGCCGAAGATACGATCATCTCGTACGCCGCGCCGAATTCGTTTAAAATTTTAGCCGCCTCGTAAACGACCTCGTAATCGCTCTTTGAGCCCATTATTATAGAAACAAATTTCATTCTATCTCCTTTCTTAAAAAGCAAAACTCCGCGAGCTTCGCGGGCAGCTTAATCTCATTTAGATTGCCGCTGTGAATCTCGCTAAATTCCTTACCGCTGCGGCTTTGCAGCCTCTTAAATTTTAAATATGGCTTGCCGTCAAGCTCAAAAATTTCGCCGATCTCATTATCGCAAGCGCAAATTTTAAAGCCGCGCGGAGCAAAAATTTCATACGAAACGCCTGGCAAAATTTTATCTTTGACGCTTATAAACTCGCCGTCCTGCGAGATCGCACAGACCTGATGCGTGCCAAGCTCGATGCTGCGGTCTAAATTTTGCGTATCCTCTCGCTCGTACGGGCGTTTTATCAAATATCCGTCGCTAAAGCCGCGGTTTTTAAGCGTCGCGATCTCGCGCTCGTAAACGCCGGCCTCAAATTTATCGCTCGCGGCATCGTCGATCGCCGCGCGGTAGGCATTCGTGGCGCATGCGACGTAGTATTCGCTCTTGGTGCGCCCTTCGATTTTGAAGCTGTCGATCGCGCCCGTTTGCATGATCTTTTGCACGTGCGAAATGAGGCTAAGATCCTTCGCGTTCATTACGAAAGTGCCCTCCCCTTCGCGCTCTTGCAAGCGGAAAAGCGCGCTGGTTTCGGGATTTTTCGCGTAAAGCTCGTAGTTAAATCTGCAGTCGTTCGCGCAGCTTCCGCGGTTGCTGAAGCGCCCGCTTTGCACCGCGCTAACAAGACAGCGCCCGCTGTATGCGAAACACATCGAGCCGTGCACGAAAATTTCGATCTGCAGATTTGGAATTTTATCCTTGATCTCCACGGCGTCTTTGAGCGTCATCTCACGCGCCGCGACGATGCGAACGGCGCCCAACTCCGCCCAAACCTGCGCATCCAGATAATTTAGCACGTTAGCTTGGGTGGAGACGTGGATCGGAATCTCAGGCGCTACGGCTCGCGCAAGGTTTGCGACGCCTAAAGTGGCGATTAAAATTCCATCCACGCGCAAATCGCGAAGAAATTCCAGATGCCTTTCGATGTTTCCTAGCTGACCGTTGGTCGCAAAGCCGTTTACGGTCGCATAAAGCTTCTTGCCGCGCTCGTGCGCGTACGCGACGCCCTGCGCGAAGCTTTCTTTGCTAAATTCCTTCGCGCTTCGCTGGCGCAGCGAAAATGAGCCTGTGCTTGCATACACGGCGTCCGCGCCGTAAGCCAGGGCGATTTTTAGTTTCGTTAAATTCCCGGCGGGAGCTAAGAGTTCGGGTTTTTTCAAATACATTCCTAGTGATTTTTTAAGCGCGATTTTACTACAATTTAGCCAAAATTTTATTTAAGGAGCAGTTGATGCGAGCCGATCTGCACAACCACACCTATCTTTGCAACCACGCTAACGGCGAGCCGCGACAGTATTTGGAAGCGGCGATCGCACGAGGCATAGAAATTTTCGGCTTTGCGGATCACGCGCCGATGAACTTCGATCAAAAATACCGAATGAGCTTCGAGCAGATGGAGCTTTACGAGCGGATGATTAGGGATCTGCGAGATGAGTTTAGCGGGCGGATCGACGTGCGGCTGGGATACGAGGTCGATTTTATGACGAAACGGGAGCTAATGGATGAGCGGATTTTCGCGCGCAAGCTCGATTATCTCATCGGCTCGGTGCATTTTTTAAACAACTGGGGCTTTGATAACGAGGAATTTTTAGATCAGTGGAGCGGGCGCGAAATAGACGACGTTTATCGCGAATACTTTGCGCTGATCTGCGCGCTGTGCAAAAGCGGCAAATTCGACATTTTAGGACACATGGATCTGATTAAAATTTTTAAATTTACTCCGAAAAAAGATATCAGAGTTTTGGCAGGCGGCGCGATAAACGCGATCAAAAAAAGCGGCATCGTCGTGGAGCTAAACTCCGCGGGGCTTCGCAAGCCCGCAAATGAAATTTATCCAAGCGATGCACTTTTAGAGGTGTTTGCGGATGCGGACGTGCCGATTACGCTTAGCTCGGATGCGCACTCGGTTGCCCAAGTAGCGCTAAACTACGATAAAATTTACGCCAAAGCGCGCGAGTTCGGCTACGATAAGATCGCCGTTTTCAAAAATCGCGAGCGGCAGTTCGTAAAGCTAGCGTAAATTTTAACGGCAGCCGCTCTCTGCTAAATTTTAAAGGCGCGGACGGCGCAAAATTTTAAAATTTCAAAAGGCGCGGCAGCGTGAAATTTTAAAAATCGCGGCGCGCAAAACGGCGCGCAGATAAAGTCGAATTTCAACTAAATAATGTTAAAATCCGCCGTTAAATTTAGCCCGAATACGGGCGGAAAAAAGGAAAAAATATGGGAAAATTTGTTAATGACGTGAAGGAATTTTTTAAATTTTGCGATGAAAACGAGGTCGAGTTCGTGGATTTTAGATTTACCGATCTAAAAGGCACCTGGCACCATGTCGCTTACAACTACAAGCGCCTGCCGAAGGACTTCGCCGACGGAATTCCATTCGACGCAAGCTCGGTAGCGGCGTGGCAGCCGATTGATAAATCCGATATGATGCTAAAGCCCGACGTGCAAACGGCGTTTTTAGATCCATTTACCGCGGACGTTACGATCATCGTCATCTGCGACGTTTATGATATCTACAAAAACGAGCTTTACGAAAAATGCCCGCGCTCGATCGCTAAAAAAGCCGAGCAGTTTCTGCAAACCACGGGTATTGGAGATACCTGCTATTTCGGGCCTGAGAATGAATTTTTCGTTTTCGACGACGTAAAGATCATCGACGATATGAACTGCGCGATGTTTAAGGTAGATACCGAAGAGGGGCATTGGAACAGCGGCAAAAACTACAAAGACGGCTTTAATAGCGGCCACCGCCCGGGCATAAAGGGCGGTTACTTCCCCGTCCAGCCCGTAGATTCGATGGTCGATCTGCGCGCCGAGATGCTAAAGGTACTTGAACAGATCGGGCTTGAGACCTTCATCTGTCACCACGAAGTAGCGCAAGGCCAGGGCGAGATCGGCGTCAAATACGGCACTCTCGTCGAGGCCGCCGACAACGTGCAAAAATACAAATATGTCGTAAAGATGGTCGCGCACCTAAACGGCAAAACCGCGACCTTTATGCCGAAGCCGCTCTACGGCGATAACGGCAGCGGAATGCACGTGCACCAATCGATCTGGAAAAAGGGCAAAAATACCTTTTACAAAAAGGGCAACTATGCAAATTTAAGCGACGCGGCGAGGTGGTATATCGGCGGCGTGCTAAAGCATGCGCGCAGCGTCGCGGCGTTTACGAACCCGAGCACCAACAGCTATAAGCGCCTAATCCCCGGCTTTGAGGCGCCGTCCATTCTAACTTATTCGAGCCAAAACCGCTCCGCTTCGATCCGCATCCCTTACGGCAGCGGCGAGCATTCGGTGCGAGCCGAGATGCGCTTCCCCGATAGCACAGCATGCCCGTATTTGGCGTTTGCGGCGATGCTGATGGCCGGCATCGACGGTATCAAAAACAAAACCGAACCGGTCGGGCCGATGGATGAAAATTTATTCAAGCTGCACCTGGATGAGATCCGCGAGCGCGGCATCGAGCAGCTTCCGCACACGCTTCGCGGCAGCCTAGAGGCGGTGATCCGCGATAATGAGTATCTGCGCCCGATAATGAGCGAGCTTTTTATCGAGACCTATCAGCATTTTAAATTTGAAACTCAGGTTTGGCCTTACGAGGCGCGTCCTACGCCGTTTGAGTTTGCGACGAATTATTCGTGCTAAGACGGGCTTATTTTATGCCGCGCCGCCCGGTTTTTACGAGACGGCGCAGCACAGAGCCTTGGAATTTTAAAATTTCGCCGCGTGCGAACTTTTAAAATTCTACCGCATGCGCGAACTTAAATACCGCCCGTGAAGCTTCAACTCTTTTACTCTAAACGCGAAATTTTATACTTTCTGCTCATTTTGCTTGGAATTTTATCGATAAACTTAGGCGTGAAATTTTATGAGCTCAAAGAATTCCGCGCGAAAAACTACGCCTTTTACGACGCGCAAATTTTAAACGCCTACGCCAAAACGAACGAGCGCGGCCGCACCTACACGGTGCTAAAGCTCAAAACGGCGGATTTTACCCTCTACACGACTGCCGGGCTCGGGCGGGAATTTCATCGCTTCGCGCGCGTAAATATCGGCATCGTGACGAAAAACGTAAAATTTTTAGATTTTTTAAAGCAGCGCTTTTACGCGCCAAATTTTAAAATTTCAGCTGAGACCGCGCCCTCCGGGGCAAAATGGCGCGCTATAGAATTCGTTCGCGCTCAGCACGAAGATGAGATGACGGCGGATCTTTACTCCGCGCTGTATTTTGCGACCGAAATTTCAAAACCGCTGCGCGCTAGCGTGACGAACTGGGGCATAGCGCACATCATCTCGATCAGCGGCTTTCATCTGGGCATTATCTTTAGCACTGTCTTTCTGCTCGCAATGCCGATATATCGCTATTTTCAAGATCGCTACTTTCCGTATCGCAGCGCGAGGCGCGATCTTAGCGTCTTTGTGATCGTGCTGATGAGCGGATATCTCTTCGTGCTTGATTTTACGCCGAGCTTTCTGCGCTCGCTTGCGATGTGCTGCGTGGGGTTTTACCTCGCGATGCGAAATTTCTACGTACTTAAATTTACAAACCTCTTCCTAACGATCGCGCTTCTGCTTGCGTTTTTCCCGCACCTAGCCTTTTCGATCGGATTTTATTTCTCCTGCCTGGGCGTGCTGTATATTTTCCTCTACCTGCACCACTTCGCGCCCAAATTTAAGCTCTGGCAGAACGTCATACTTTTCAACCTCTACGTTTGGCTCAGCATGAACGTAGCGGTCTATTATTTCTTCCCGACCGCTTCGCTGCAGCAGCTTAGCGTCATGCCGCTAGGATACGCGTTCGTGATCTTTTATCCGCTAAGCATATTTTTGCATCTATTCGGGCTCGGCGGCGCGCTCGATACGCCGCTGCTTGCGTTTTTAAATTTTACTTTGCCGAGCTTTCAGGCGCAAATTCCGCCGCTTCTTTTCGCGCTCGCAAACATCTGCGCGCTTGCTGCGATAAAGCTTCGCTACGCAGCGCTTGGCTGCGCGATAATCGGAATTTCGCCGATATTTTTTATAACGTAGCGCGCGAAAATTCCAGCGGGAATTTTATCCGTTGGAATTTTATGCTAAAATCGCGCTTCAAATCTCACAAAGGATCAAAATGTTTATTGCAAACCTCACCTATGTCAAGGACGCAAGCGAAGCGGACCGCTTTATCAACGAGCATAACACATTTTTAGATAAATTTTTCGCGGCGGATAAATTTATCTGCTCGGGGCGCAAAGTCCCTCGCACCGGCGGCGTCATCTTAATCAACGCCAAAGACCGCGCGGAGCTTGATGAGATCATCGCGCAAGATCCGTTCTTTCAAAACGGCGTCGCAAAATACGAGATCATAGAATTTGCGCCGACGAAATTTGCGCCCGAGTTTTGGAGGCTTTTCGGCGAATAAAAGACGCGGGTTAAATTTTAAAATTTACGCGCTCAAC
>NZ_CALEDC010000312.1 GCF_937949835.1 uncultured Campylobacter sp. | reverse complement strand
GATACGAATAACGTTCCTAACGCTAAGATAAATTTAGTAAGTGGCAATAATATAGGCACGATAAAAGCTGATGGCAACGACGAGATAAATGTCGGTAAAGACGGTGCCAATCCGCTAGTGCCAGGCAATATAACTGCAAAAAATATCGAGAAATCAGGCCCCGGTAAGCTAAAGATGAATTTCAATCTGCCTAACAACTATAATGGAGGTAATCCTGCGATCAAACTTACCGACAACGGGCTTACGGATTTAACTGGTACTGACGTCAATGTAAATAATGCCAAAGACGGCACCACATACACACTCGTTAAAAAGACTAACGGCGGCACTATAAATTTCAACGATAGAAGTGTCCAAAAAGACCAGACCTATACTATCACAGACAAAGATCACTATCAATATGATGGCGAGACTTTTAGAAGAGAAAACGGCAATCAAGAGCTTGTTTATAAAAAAGGTACCATTACCAACGCTTGGGGCGATACCGATTTCGATAGCAGCGAGCTAACCAAAAATCAAGCTAGCAATAAAGCTGCGGGCGCTACTGAGCTATTCGGCAATAAAGGCAACACCGTAATAGTAAAAGAGAATGCAGGCGATCTAGGCGGCAAAAACATAAGCTCAGGTAGAGCTGACGTCAAAGATACTGAAACGCCTAATACTATCCATGATAACTACACTACGATAAAAGGCGGAACGGGATTTGGCGATGTATATGCAGGCTATGGTGATAGCGGAACCCAAGATGTTCACGACAACCATATAAGCTTTGAAGAGACTTCAAAAGGTGCGGTAGTAAACGGAAATATCGGTGCAGGCTATAACGCTAATGGAAACGTTCATGATAATACGGTAACCACTGATGATACCACCATTAACGGCAATGTCTACGGCGCACAGACAGCTAACGGCAATGCAGTTAAAAACATTGTAAATCTACAAGGCGGTAGCGTTACCGGCGATGTATACGGCTCAAAGGCTAGCGGCTCTGCAACAAACAGCATCGTAAATCTAAGTGGTACGCAAGTTGCTGGCAACGTCTACGCAGCGGAAGCCGCTAGCGGCAGCAACAACGTAGTAAATTTCAGAAGCGGCAGAGTAGCGGGCACGTTATACGGAGTATCTAGCGCAAACGCTAGCAATTCGGGCAATAGCCTAAATATCCTATCTTCAAACTCAGGCAATGGCCTAAATGCGGGGAATTTTGCAAATTTCAATAAATTGGAATTTAACTTAGCCTCCCTTGGCGAGATTGAAAATGATGCTTCATCAAGTACCAAAAGAGCTTTAAATTTAACAGGTCCCGGCAATACCGATCTAAGCGGTACCGATATATTCGTAAACTCGACAAGCGAATTTAACGCTTTAAACAATGCAAGCTATCCAGATGGCGATAATAAGAAATACACACTTGCCTATAAAAGCGGAGGCGGTAAATTTACCGGATATGATCCGCGCTTTAAAGATAAAGGCTACGTAACTCAGCTAAATAAAAACTATATCATAAAGGACGCCAATACCTTTAGCAGAAACATAGGCGGTATGCATATAAGCGAGGATGAGCGGGAGCTTTATATCCAAAAGCTTATTAAGACTAACGAGAGCATAAATGGGGATTTCGATGCGGATGAGCTGC
This sequence comes from uncultured Campylobacter sp., assembly GCF_937949835.1. Lineage (GTDB taxonomy): Bacteria > Campylobacterota > Campylobacteria > Campylobacterales > Campylobacteraceae > Campylobacter_B. The sequence goes on along the minus strand of NZ_CALEDC010000312.1, from coordinate 754 downwards.
AGAAGTATCTTGGTGCCGGGGGTCTTAACGGAAATAACATAGATATAGGCAAGGCCGGAGAGGATAAGAATTTTAACGCTAGAAATATCCACGCAGCAGGCGCAAATAATACGTTAAATTTTATCAGCGGTCATAATGTAGGCGTAATAAGCGCAAGCGGTAGCGGCAACACCCTTAACATAGGAGCTAGCAATAGCTCTCCTGCGGCAGTAAATTCCTTAAGCGCTAAAAATATTAGCGGCTTTGACAGGTTAAATTTTTTCCTTCCTAACTCTATTAGAGCAGGCGATAGTGTGCTTACCCTAAGCGATCCTACCGCCAACACAGATCTAAGCAACGTAAGCAATATCACGGCTTATATCAGCGGAGTAAGCGGCCCGTTAAGTCCAAGTAGCGAGATTCATCTGATAAACAAGCAAGGAAGCGGCAGCCTTATAGCCCCTAACGCAGCTAATATGCACGCAACGCTAAATGTAGGAGTAAGCCTAAGCTATAACCCTAAAATTTATCAAAGCGGCAATTATTTAAATTTAGGATTTGATGCTTCCTCGGCTCCTAGCGCGCGCGTAAATTCTAATACCAAATCCTTCGCCGAAACTAGAGTTGCAAGCTTAGCTAGCCTAAAGAACGGAAGCGAGTTAATTACCAACTACCTAGATAAGCTAATACCTGACGGACACTTAGAGCTATTTCCTTTTGCTATAAGCGAAGCTTACTCTCTAAGACATGAGACGGGCTCGCACGTAAATTCCAA
>NZ_CALEDC010000311.1 GCF_937949835.1 uncultured Campylobacter sp. | reverse complement strand
ACCCATTTTGCGAAGCTCGGTGTAGATATTGCCCGCCTCGATGAGAGCCTTTTTGAGCGGGTGGATCTCGGTAATCTGCGAGCCGATATGAAAATGAATCATCGTAAACTGCTCGATGAGGTCGTTTTTCTTGAGTAAGTTTATCGCCTCTATAAGCTCGGTCGAGGTAAGTCCGAATTTAGAATTTATCCCGCCGCTTTTTGCCCACAGTCCGCTTCCGGAGTTGTGCAGCCTGATGCGTAGCCCGATGAAAGGCTTTGGTGCAAACCGCTCCTTAGCCGTTTCGATGATGGTTTCAAGCTCGTTTAACCCCTCGATCGTAAGCGTTACGTTATGCCCCATCTCTGCGGCGATGAAGCCGATATTGATGAGCTCCTTATCTTTAAAACCGTTTACGGTAATCGGCGCGCCGTATTTGTTATACGCCATCGCTAGCAGAAGTTCGGGCTTGCTACCTGCCTCGAGTCCGTATCCGTAAGGCTCGCCGATATCGACTAAATTTCTAACGAAGCCAGGGAATTGATTTACTTTAAGCGGATAGACGGCGTGGAATTTTCCCTTGTAATCAAACTCCTTAATGGCGCGGTTAAAATTTGAGTAAATTTCGACGATCTGCTTTTTGATGAGGTGCGGGAAGCGCAGCAGTATCGGGCCTCGCACGCCGTCTGCGCGGATCTCTTTTATGATATCCACCAAAGGCTGCTTGAAATCGGAGTTTAGGCATAGTTTGCCGCCGTCTATCGTGAAGTTGGAATTCCCCCAAATATTTAGTCCGTAATCGCTCATGCTCTATCCTTAAAAAATGCTTCGACCTCTTTAAATTTAATCGCAAAGGTGGTTTGATCCTCTAAATTTTTACACCATATCTCGGCGCGATCAAACTCATCCTGCCCGATGCAAAGGCAAAATTTCGCCTCCGCCCCGTCGGCTGCTTTTAAATGCTTGGCTAGGCTCTTGGGCTCGTATGAAATTTGAGTTTTACAAAACTTTCGCAGCTTTAATGCAAATGAAAACGCCGTGCTAACAAACGCCTCATCCAGCGCGCCGATATAAATCCCCTCGCGCTCTTGAGGGACTTCGCGCGTTTTTAAAATTTCGGCTATTCGCTCGATACCGATCGCAAAGCCCACGCCCGCCGTCTTTCTGCCGCCTAAAAACTCCACGAGTCTGTCGTAGCGCCCGCCGCCGCCTACGGCGCTTTGCGCGCCAAGCTCGCTTGAGACGAACTCAAAGGCGGTTTTGCAGTAGTAATCAAGCCCGCGCACGAGCTTCGCATCGATCTCAAATTTTTGCCCGTTTTGGGTTAAAATTCTTTGCAGCTGCGTAAATTCCGCGGCGCAAGCGTCGTTTAAATTTTCAGTTATAAGCGGCGCGGCGGCTAAAATTTTCTGGCAGCTTTCGTTTTTGCAGTCCAGCACGCGGATCGGATTGGTGTCGATACGCCTTTGGCAATCCTCGCAGAGCCTATCTTTGCGCTCTTGCAAGAAATTTACGAGCTTGGTTTTATACGCAGGCATGCACTCCTCATCGCCTAAAGAGTTGATTTTAAGCGTTGCGGCGACATTTAGCTCGCGTAAAATTTGAGCTAGCATCAAGATCACGCTCGCGTCCTCATAAACGCTACTTTCGCCGAAGCACTCGACGCCGAATTGATGAAACTCGCGCAGACGCCCCTTTTGCGGGCGCTCGTAGCGAAACATCGAGCCTTGATAATAAAATTTATGCACGCCGCCGCTGCGATCGAGCTTTTTTTCGACAAAGGCGCGCACGACGCCTGCGGTGCCTTCGGGGCGCAGACAGACGCTCTCGCCGCTTTTGTCGCTAAACTCATACATCTCTTTGCCGACGATGTCGCTGCTCTCGCCGACGCTGCGGCGAAATAGCGCGGTCTGTTCGAGCTTAGGCGTTTCGATGAGACAAAAGCCGTAATTGCGCGCCACGCGCTCGCACACGTTTAAAATTTGCGAGTAGATGCGCGCTTGCTCGCCTGAAATATCGTTCATACCGCGGAGTGCCTTGATCATCTATGAAATCCTTTGTGAAATTTTAAAATTTTCAAATTTTTGCGGCGATTATAGTTAAATTTTCCTAAATTTTAAGCCCTGCCGCTCGCAGCAACGCATCGGTTCTGCTTATTTGCATCGCGCGCCACAAAATAAAATACGCTTTATGATAAATTTAAATTCGGCAAAGTACGGCCAAAAAAGCAAGCCTAGAAAGGTCGCTAAATTTCAATCGCCTATGCAAGCTCAAGCGAAAGTATCTCCGTCATCTCGCCCGCTTCGTCCTCGCAGCTTACGGCGATATAATCAAAGCCGTTTGCCTTGACCTCATCCCACGAGGCGGTCCCGCCGTTTATTAGTAGGACCTTGCCGCTCTCGTCCGTTTCAT
>NZ_CALEDC010000310.1 GCF_937949835.1 uncultured Campylobacter sp. | reverse complement strand
GTTCGCGCGCTTAGTTAAATTTTTTCCTCGCATTGCGTTTAAATTTATGGCTTCGGTCATGCTGTCGGCGCCTGCTTCGTACGAGATAAAACCGCCATCTAGGTTTGCACAAGGATTTGAGTTCGTTTTTGAGGTAAAATTTGAGCCACTGCCTGCATTAAAATTTACACCACCACTCGCCGCGCAAGCTCCGTCCGCATCCAAGCTTTTCTGCGCGTCAAAGTAAAAAATTTCCTCAAAATGCACGAAAAAATCCTCGCCTTTGAAGGTAGAATTTTTAAAATTTCGCGCGATTGCCGCCGCGTCAAATTTTAAAAATTCCATCTCAAATTGCTGCGGCTCGCCCAGGCTCGCGGTTTTGTTCTCATAGATCAGATCGTAGATATTTTTATCCATTTTGCGCCATCTATCCTCGTATTTGCTCGCTACGGCGGCGTCGCGATTTTTGAAGTGCGAAATTTCGCCCGCTTTGCGCTGCACGTAGGGCGAGAGCTTTTGCATCGCGTAGAGGAAGTATTCCTTGCTGTCGGTGCGAAGCTCGAAGCGGCCGCCGCGCCCGAGCGTGCGTGCGATCTGTGAGGCGAACTCGTCGCTTATGACGCGGCGGTGCGGCGCGTCGTCCCACGGCACGGGGAAGTGCAAAAACACGCGCTGCAGGCAGCCCGCAGGAAGCAGGCTCAGCAAAACCCGCGCGTCGGTGGCTATGAGAGCGATGTTTTGCAGCCCTTCGCGGATCGCTAGTTTTGCGACCTGTTCGATCGCGGGCTTGTAAATTTCGATACCGATTAGCAGCGCGTCTTGATTTGAGCGCGCTTGATGAAGCAGGTGTCTGCCCGAGCCGAAGCCGATCTCGATAAAAATTTTATTAAATTTAGAGCTTTTTACGAGGGATAAAATTTCATTCTCACCCAAAATCAGCGGCGTTTTTTTGGTAAGCGAGCTGTCTTTGTAAGCAAATGCCTGCGAGATGATCCGCCCGCAGAAGCGCTCTTTAAAAATTTCGAGCGCTCGCTGCAGATGGCCGATCTTGGCGGGCTTGGTGATCTTTTCGCCCTTTACTATCACTTTGTCGCCGCTGGGCTTCAGGGTGATAAAAAACTCGCTATCAAAGCTTTTGGTTCGCACGAGCGTTAAATTTCTACCGCGTGCCGTCTCTAAAAACTCGGTCTCGCCGAGCTTAATCGGCAGCGGCGGCAGGCTCACGCTTTGGGTTATGAAATTTGGCAAACTTTATTCTGCCTGCGCTGCGGCAATGACTGCACTAGGCTTGGACAGCTCTCCGTTTTCGGTTTTGACGGTGATACGGTATTCATATCCTTCGCCGTAATCGATATTGTCGATATATTCGGCGCTAAGTCTGCCGCGAACCTCTTTAATCGTGCTCCATGACTCGCCTCCCTTAGGACGGCGCTCGATTAGATAAGAGCTTACGCGAAGATCCGGATGCGGACGCCAGATGATCTTAACGCGGCCCGGAAGCCCGTAGATCGCCTGCGCAAACGGCACGGACTCTAGCATTTTTGCTGTGCTTGCGATAGCGACCGGAGAAGGAGCCGAAACGCCCTTGGCGCCGTATGTGCGCACCGTGTATTTATACGAAGTGCCCGGCTGCAGCCTCGTATCTACGTAGTGGGTAGAGTATGGATCTGCGATGGTGGCGATCTTTTTGGCTTCGCCGCCGCTTGCCGGCGCTCGGTAAACGACAAAGCCCAGTACGGCGGTATTGCTATCGTATCTAGGCCACTCAAGCCCGATCTCATTGTCGCTCGCGATCGTCCTAACCCCCTCTACGCGTGGCAGGCTCTCGTCGCTTGCACTAGGCGCGCTAGACGTAGCGCAGCCACCCGCTAATATCGCTAAAGTAGCGCTCAACGTTAGTCGGTAAAATTTTTTCATAAATTTCATCCTTTACCTTTTGATTTGTCGTAAAATTTAGAAATTCGCTCGGCAAGCCCGCGCATATTTTCACCTCTTTGCCGCTTCGCGGATGGATGAAATAGAGCAAATAGGCATGGAGCAAAATCCTGCTAATTTTAGCGTTTTCGCTCTTAAATCCGTATAAATGATCGCCCAAAATGTGCCGATTTATCGAGCTTAAATGCACGCGGATCTGATGCGTGCGACCCGTGAAGAGCTTCGCCGCGACGAGATTAAAGCTCTTTAGACTTAGCGGCGGCAGCTTATAGTTTTGAG
>NZ_CALEDC010000309.1 GCF_937949835.1 uncultured Campylobacter sp. | reverse complement strand
CACGAAATATCATCTTACAGTTATGGACGACAGGTATTAAAGCATATTATTAAGGCGATTTTTTATAAATTTTAAGTTCAAATTCCGTTCGGATAAAATTTCGATTTATTTTTCAGAAAGCGATCTAAAATTATTTAAAATTCCCCCGTTAACTTGGACTATCTAGCGTTTTGTTCGTGCGCTCGGTTTAAAATTTTAAATAACGTAAAATCCCAAATTCTCGTGCTTAAGGATAATTTTTCTGATCTCTTTTAGTAAGCTAAGCGAGGCTTCGATTTCGACGCGGCGGGTGCTTACGCTCTCGACGTTTGCGCCCACGCTTACATCTTTTGCGAGGGCGTATTTGTAGATGAAATCAAACATTTCCACGCACAGCGCTGTTGAACTTTGCAAGATATCGACGCTGCTTTGTAGCCGCTGCTGTAAAAAAACTGGCACCGAGATGCCAAGCCACTTCATAAACTCAAGCGTCTTTAGGCTGCCGCACGGCGTGAAAGTAAAGATTATCGGCACCTTTTTGCACTCCAAAGCGGCGTAATCGTCGATGAAATCTTTGGCATTTTGCACATTATAAACCGCCTGAGTGATAAAAAATTCGCACCCGTCTGCAGTCTTCTCCGCGATTTTTAGGTGCTCGTCGTGGCTCTTTTCATGGCGCTCGGGTATGCAGATGCCGCCTAGGCAAAGATGCGGCGCCACGAGCCGCTTGATCTCATAGGCGCGGCTTAGATGCAGTTTGCATTCTTCGTTTTTAGAGCTCGCCCCCACGAAAACGCCCAGCCCGCTTGCGGCATGCCTTAGAATTTCGCAAAATTCCGCCTCGTCGTATTTGCCTACCGCGCGGTAGATGATCGCTTCTTTATCGGTGTGCAGATACTGAGTGTAATAGCGCGCAGGATCGATCGTATGCACAAAAGGAAAGGTTCGCTCATCTTTTGTGCGCGCGCTTTCATCTTGTAGATCGTAGATGACGATACCGTCGCATTCGCATTCGCCTAGGCGCTGCGACCACGCCGCACCTAGGCGCTCGAGCTCGTCTTGAGAGGACGTGATTTTAGGCGGAACGATGCCATAGAGCAAAATTCCGCTTTTCCCATTTCTAATTTTTTCTTTTAACACTTGTTATTCCTTGATTTTTCGCGCATTTTAGCAAATTTAAATTTAAAAATTTAAATGATATAATGCCGCGCAAATTGCAAATTTAAGGAAGGCAATGAAAACGCTTCAAGAAAATTTAAAGCTTTTTTATCTGGGGCTTGAAAACGGCGAGCCGTTTTTGTATAAAAACAAGGATCTGACGACCCACGCGCTTATCATCGGAATGACCGGCAGCGGTAAAACGGGACTTGGCATCACGCTGCTAGAGGAAGCCGCGATCGATAATATCCCATCCATCATCATCGATCCAAAGGGCGATCTAACGAATTTAGCTCTTACCTTTCCGCAGATGAGGGCTGAGGATTTTGAGCCTTATATCGACGAGGCCGAGGCGCAAAACAAAGGTCTTAGCGTGCGCGAGTACGCCGAACAGACCGCGAATACTTGGCGAGAGGGGATCGAGGGCTCATATCAAGACCTGGCGCGAGTACAGCTTTTGAAAAACAGCGCTGATTTTAGAATTTATACGCCCAAATCAAGCGCAGGCCTTGGAATCAGCCTGCTAAGCGACTTTGA
>NZ_CALEDC010000308.1 GCF_937949835.1 uncultured Campylobacter sp. | reverse complement strand
AAATTCCGCGATAAATTTTATTCCGCCCGTCAGCACCGCTTCATCCGCCGAAGACTACGCGAGGAATAGGGTTTCCGCACCCGTCGGAAATTTTGCAACAGATAATTCTGCTAAGTATTCCGCGACGAACAACGCCGCCATGGTTATCGGAAATTCCGAGACGGATAATGCCGTCAAGTACGTGCCGGACGCTGTCAAAAATCCTACTGTAAATTTTAAAGCGGGCTCCGTCAGAACGGTGCATGCCTCGGCTGAAAATCCAAAGGCAGATCCCGTCGCCACATCGCAAATCAACGCTAAAAATTCTACGACTAGCCCCACTGCAGCGCAAAATTTAGCCCAAAATCCCGCCGCGCCGAGTATGGCTGCCGACAGTTCCGCTGAAAAATCCGCGACCAGCCCTGCATCGGTAGCCGAAATTTTTGAAATTTTAAAATCTACCGCGCCGCAAGCGCACTTCAAATCCGCTCTGCTAAATGAAATTTACGCTTTGAAATTTTACAAAAACGCGCTGTTTGAGCTGGCGCTATCGCAGAGCCCTAGTGCGCTAAAAATCGCTATTTTATTTCTGATCTGTGCGGGCGATTTCGTCTTTTACTGCGCGATCTTGCATCTTTGCGCCTTCGTGCTTTTTATGCCGCGAGTCACGTCCGCGCCCAAAATAGGGCGCTTTAGCGGCACTATCTTCGCGCTTGCCTACGTCACGCTGTGTTTGATCTGCGCCGCGCAGACGCGCACGGCAAGGGGCGAAGCGGAGGGCGCACATCCTAAAAGCGCCGTCGAGACGGGCGTGCAGATCGTGCTGCAAAGCGGCGAGCAGCTGATCTTAAGCGCGCGCGAGGCGGATGCGCTAAGAGGCGAGCTAAACGCCACGCGCTTTGCCGCAGAAGCAAACGCTGCGTCCGCGCTGAATAGCTACATCGACGCCGTTTACGACGAGGGTGCGAGGCTTAGCGCGCAGAAAATGGCGGATTTTAATTACTCGTTTCTGAGCGATTATCTGGTGCTGTGGCACGGCGTGTGGGACGATGACGCGGGGGCGTATCTGAATGAGAAATTTGCGCTCTTCGTAAGCGAAAGCTTCCCGAAAGATTTTGGCGAAAACATCGCTAAAATCGCTGCGGCAAACGTCAAAAATTATGAGAGCTCGCTAAATTTTACGCTCAAAAAATACGGCGCGAAAATCGATCTCAACGTCACGCAGAGCTTCAGCCTAAAAAGCAAGGCGTATCGCGCGAGCGGAACGGGGCTGGGGGCGCTGGGCGGCGTGCTGGGCGCAAAGCTGATAAGCAAGAGCCTCGCTAAAACTGCGGCTAAAACGGGCGCAAAGACCCTTACTAAGGCGGGCGCCAGCGCGACTAGCGGTAGCGCGGGGCTCGTGTGCGGCCCGGGCGCGGTGGTATGCGTGCCTGCGTTTGCCGTGGCTACGTGGTTTGGGCTGGATTTTGCGTTTGCCAAGGGCGACGAGGCGCTCAATCGAGAGGAGTTTGAAGCTGCGATCGTGCGCGATATGATGGCGGCGAAAGAGGAGCTAAAGCGCGCACTGGCGGAGGATTTCAACGCGACGATAGATGAAATTTCGAGTGAAATTTTAAATTTAGACGGGAAGTAGGGCGGCGGATTACGCCCGTGCGACTTAGACCCGTTGCGAGTAAAATTTGGCGGCAGATTGCGTAATTTATGTGCGCAGCGTACGGCAAAATTTTAAAATTTAATCTAAGCGTAGGCGGCGGGCGGCGTGCATCAAAATGGGCGGCTCGGTAGGCAGTTCGGCAGATGCGAAACAGTAGCGAAACTAGCGGCAAAAAATAGGCGGCACAAAACGAATAGCGTAGTAGATGCGCAATAAACAGCGCCGAGAGCGAGGAATTTTATAAAATTCTATTCCGCTTTGCTTGCTTTGCCGCACATGCGCGATTTAAATTGGTTGCGAGTAAAATTTGGCAGCAGATTGCGTAATTTATGTGCGCAGCGTACGGCAAAATTTTAAAATTTCATCCATGCGCACAGGCGGCGGACGGGATTACGGCGCACTTATCGCACTGCCGTGCCTCTTAAATTTTAAGAAGTAACTAAAAATTTTTAAATATAATCACTGCTTAAAATAAGGAGTGTTAATGAAAAAATTCTATCTTAAAATTTCGTTATTTGCGTTTATAATGGCATTTGTATCGATCCCTGCTGCGGCACAACCGCCTTTGGTAAGCTTAATAGAATTAGAGAATTTTAAAAATGAAGAGCAAAGGACGCTTTTGAAATCCTGTGATTACGGCGAAGGTAAATATAGCTCATGCAATAAACTCGTTGAAATTTTATCTAAAGAGTGCGAGAGCGGTGATATGCGCTCATGTGCTATACAGAGTGATCTTTTGCGATCATTACGCCGAATAGAGGAAGCTACGAAATATCTGATTAAGCTGTGCGATGCTAACCTTATCGAATATTGCATGGGGCTAGGTTGGGAAGATATAGAATTTAACGGCAATATACAAAGAGCAATTAGGAGTTTTGAAAAAGTCTGTGATAGCAAACTGAAGAATAGTGAACTTTTTTGTAGAATGAATGAGGAATTAAAGAGCTGTTTAAAAGATAAAGAATGCAATCCGATAATAAAGGGCAAAGCTCTTTTAAAAAGAACTGTAGAGGAGCTGAAATGAGAAGTATTAGCGTTTTATTCTTATTGATTATGATATTGTCGTATCCATTATCTGCCAAATCTACGGCAGAGGAACAAAATCTTTATAACGAATGCGATAAAGGAAACGGAAAATACAGCTCATGCACTAAGCTAATAGAAATTTTATCTAAAAAATGTGATAGCGGAGATATGATCGGATGCTCGGATCTTGGTTATATATTAGGTCCTAAGCTTGGTATGCGTGAAGCTTCTATCACTCCTTATGAAAAATCTTGCAAGGCGGGTATTGCAGCCTCTTGTTTTAACCTCGGAATTCATGATATTGCGATAAGAGGCAATGTCAAAAGAGCGGCACATAATTACGCTATAGCTTGCGAAAAATATTCAGAGCATCTAGAAAAAGAAAAAATATTTAAACTAAAATCTTGCGCGCTGAAGGTGGCTTTAGAAAACTGCTTACGAGATGAGGAGGAACACGATCCCGTAAAGTGTGCGAAAAAAGCCTTTTGGGAAATAAGTGATAAATACGACGCAAATTCAACCAAGGAGTAAAAGATGGCGAATCCAAAGAGGGGCAAAGAGTGATAATGAAAGAATTTTATCCCGCAATT
>NZ_CALEDC010000307.1 GCF_937949835.1 uncultured Campylobacter sp. | reverse complement strand
GCACGACTAATCGAAATTTCGTCGGCCGCATGGGCGATAGAACGAGCGAAGTATATCTGGCAAACTCCGCCGTCGCCGCAGCTAGCGCCGTCGCAGGCAAGATCGCCGATCCGAGGGATTTGTAAATTTAATATGATGAGTACCTTTATTAGAAAGCTTTGTTGTGGATATTTTTAAAATTGTTCTTGGCGCTTCGTTGTCTATTATAACTCAAGTTGTATATAGCTGGATTATTAATAAACGGGAAGATAAAAAAATAAGGCTGCAAAAATTAGAAGAGACTTTTTTGATAGTTAGTGAAATAATAGGTCAAACATTAGATAGGGCAATAGGCAAGGTAACTCCAAATTCAGAAAACAAAAAGATGGAAATTAGTAGATTGCACCTCTTAATAAGTATATACGTTCCTGAACTAGAAAAAGATTATAAAGAATTTATGAAACTATCTCAAAAGCTAGTCAGTCGCGACTTTGATAGGGAAGAATTTTTAGAAATTCAAAATACCTTCCTTGAAAAAGGAAACGGGATAAAAGAAAAAATTGCAAATATGGCGAGAAAAAGTTTAAATTCATGCAAAATTTTTAAAATTTGGTCACTAATAACAGCTAAATTTATTAAAATTTGAACTATAAATAATTTATCTGTTAAAGCAGAGGCGTAAATTTACGCCTCCAAAATCGCTCCGTTGCTAGCGTTCGTTACCAGCTTGCGATACATTCGCAGCCAGCGATACGGCAGCGGTTTTTCGATCGGCTTAAATTTAGCCCTGCGCTCGGCGATCTCGGCTTCGCTTAGGCGCACGTTGATCGCGTATGTATCCACGTCGATGTCGATGATGTCGCCGTCTCGTAGCAGTCCGATCATGCCGCCCTCGGCAGCTTCGGGGCTCACGTGCCCGACGCTTAGTCCCCTCGTCGCGCCGCTAAATCTGCCGTCCGTGATGAGAGCCACGTCCGCACCCAGCCCTCGCCCCATGATTAGGCTCGTTGGGCTTAGCATCTCCTGCATACCCGGGCCTCCGCGCGGCCCTTCGTAGCGGATGACGACCACGTCGCCTTTGTTTACCTTGCCGCTTGAGATGCCCTCTATCGCCTCGTCTTGGCTGTTAAAGCAGACCGCCTTGCCGCTAAATTTGCGCTCGCCGATGATGCCCGCGGTCTTGATGACGCAGCCCTGCTCGGCTAAATTTCCAAACAAAATCGCCAGTCCGCCGACCTGCGAGTAGGCGTTTTCGACCTTGCGGATGACAGATTCGTCTTTTATGGCGCTAGCTCTGACACGCTCGCCTAGGCTTTCGCCGCTTACCGTTAGCGCGTCTAGACCCAGTAGCCCGTTGTCGCGGCGCGAAATTTCATTTATCACGGCGCTTAGTCCGCCCGCGCGGTCGATGTCCTCCATGTGGATATTAGGTAGGCTCGGGCTGATTTTGGCGATGTGCGCGATCTTGCGGCTGATCTCGTTGAGCCCCGCGATCTGTAAATTTACCCCCGCTTCGCGCGCGATAGCCAGGATGTGCAGCACGGTGTTGCTGCTGCCGCCCATCGCCATATCGACTACCAGGGCGTTTTGGATAGATTTTTCGTTCACGATGTTTCGGATTTTGTATTTTTCATCGAGCGCTATCTCGCAAATTCGGCGTCCCGCCTCGCGGATAAGCTCCTCACGTTCAGGCGTAAGCGCAGGCACCGTGCCGTTGCCTTTTAGCGCGATACCCATCGCTTCGCACAGCGTATTCATCGAGTTTGCCGTAAACATCCCCGAGCAGCTGCCCCCGCTCGGACAGGCGGCGCACTCGATGTCGCGCAGCTCCTCGGCGCTGATCTCTTTGGTTTCAAATTTACCCACCGCCTCAAACGCCGTAGATAGGTCGATCGGCTCGCCTTTTTTGGTGTAGCCCTTTTTCATCGGACCGCCGCTAACGAAAACCGTCGGTACGTTCACGCGAAGCGCGCCCATAACCATGCCGGGTACGATTTTATCGCAGTTTGGCATGCAAACTAGAGCGTCTAGGGCGTGCGCATTCATCACCGTTTCGATCGAATTTGCGATTAGCTCGCGGCTAGGCAGGCTATAAAGCATCCCGCTGTGTCCCATCGCGATGCCGTCGTCCACGCCGATGCAGTTAAACTCAAAGGGCACGCAGCCGTTTTTGCGGATCTCGTCTTTTAAAATTTCGGAGTATTTGTTGAGGAAAAAGTGCCCCGGGATGATCTCTATGAAGCTGTTTGCTACGCCGATGAAGGGCTTTTCAAAGTCATCGTCCTTTAACCCGGTCGCTCTTAGCAAGCTTCTGTGCGGCGCGCGCGTATAGCCTTTTTTGATGATGTCGCTTCTCATTTTATATCCTTGAATTGAAATTTTCTCCATTTTAGCATAAAATTTTACCGCTGCGGGGCATTTTAAATTTTAGCGTATAAAAGCGCATTAAAATTTAAAGTGGGACTATTGAGCTTAATCAAACCGAATCAATCCTGTTTTTGATATAATTGCACATCGATTATCAAAATCTTGCCGTTTGGCAGGAATGAAAAGAGGAGAAGATGCAAAGAAGAAATTTCTTAAAACTAACGTCTGCGTTGGCGGCTAGCGGGCTTGCTAGCCCTCTTTTTGCAAAGGAGACTTTTACTATTTACGGCGCGCCCGCGATGCCTAGCCTCATCATCGGCGTTGCGTGCATGCAGGGGCAGATCGGCAAAAAATACGACGCGAAGCTCGAGCTTTGGCGCGATCCCGATCAGCTGCGCGCAGGCGTGGCAAACGGCGAGTACAAGGTCATGATGAGCCCTAGCAACGTAGGGGTGAACCTCGCAAATCAGGGGCGCAAGATCGGCATGGTAAATATCCTCACCGAGGGGCTAAATATCGTGATGAGCAAGGGCGATAAGATAACGGAATTTGCGCAGCTGAAGGGCAAAAAGATCGTCATGCCTTTTAAAAACGACATGCTAGATATCATCGTGCGAGCCATAGCGAAAAAGCAGGGTATTAGCGGGCTAAATATCGACTACACCGCCACTCCCGCAGAGAGCGCGCAGATGTTTTTGGCTAAGGATTACGACGTCGCGATCACGGTCGAGCCGCTAGCAAGCGCTATGATCCTGAAGGGCAAAGTATCGGCCATCGCCGTGCAGCGAGGGGCAAATTTAAGCGATATGTGGGCGCAGGCGTTTTCGGTAAAGCCCATCATCCCGCAAGCAGGCATCATCGCAGATACCGATTTTTACGCCGCGAAAAAGGCGGATTTTGAAATCTTAAACGCCGATTTGACAGACGCGCTTGCGTGGATCAAAGCGAACAAACAAAGCGCCGCGGCGATCGGGACGAATTTCTTCCCTGCGCCGCCGCCTGCGATATTTATGAGCATCGATACGTCGAATTTATGCGTCAAAAAGCCTAGCGAGATCAAGGACGAGCTTTTGAAATTTTATGAAATTTTGATGGAATTTAACCCCAAGCTCCTCGGCGGCGCGATGCCTAAGGACGAGTTTTTCCTATGCTAAAAATCGATAAAATTCGCAAAGCTCAAAACCCCGCGTTTTACGTCATAGACTATCTGTGGGGCGGCTTTGCGAGCCTAGGAGCGGTGTGCTTTTTCATAGCCATTTGGCAAGTGGCGAGCGAGGCTTACGGGCCGCTCATTCTGCCAGAACCCGCGGCTGTTTTTTCTAAGGCGTGCGAAATTTTAAAAAATTTCGCTGCAAACGATCTAGCTTTGTCGCTTAAGCGCGCGCTTGTAGGCACCTTCCTCGCGCTTTTTGCGGGGATTTGCAGCGGGCTTGCGGCGGGGTATTTCAAAAGCCTGCGAGCCTTTTTAAACCCGCTAATTACCGTGCTTCTTTCGACGCCGCCCATCGTTTGGATCGTACTTGCGATATTTTGGTTTCATTTCGGCGATACAAGCGTGCTTTTTACCGTCGTTATCGTCGTCGCGCCGATGACTTTTGCGTCCGCGGCGCAGGCGATGGCTAGCGTGAGCACCGAATACACCGAGCTTTTCGACAGCTACAAAAGCTCAATTTTAAAAAAACTGCGCTACCTCTACGCGCCGCATCTAATCGAACGGCTGCTGCCTGCGATCTACGTCGCGGTCAGCAACGGCGCGAAAGTGCTTGTAATGGCGGAACTTTTAGGCGCGAACGACGGCATCGGCGCAAAGATCGCCGAAGCGCGCGTAAATATCGATACAGTCGAGGTCATGGCGTATGTGTGCCTAGTCATAGCCTTTACGGCGCTTTTCGATTATCTCGTGACCAAGCCGCTTGAAATTTTACTGATGCCGTGGAGCAGATGATGCTAAAAATTTCAAATCTGCGCTACGAAATTCTGCGCGACGTTATAATTTCAGATTTTTCACTGCAGCTGCGCGCAGGCGAAGTAAAGACGCTTTTTGGCCCCAGCGGCTGCGGCAAGACCTCGCTTTTGCGGCTGGTCTGCGGGCTGGAGGATAAAAAAAGCGGGCAGATCGAAAACGGCTTTAAGAAAATCAGCTTTTTGTTTCAAGAAAACCGCCTGCTACCGAACCTCACGGCGCTTAAAAATATCGAAATTTTTAGCCCCGCGGGCGTGAGCGAAATTTACGCCCTCGCCGCAAAGATCGGGCTAAGCCCGAGCGATCTGAATAAATTCCCGCGCGAGCTAAGCGGCGGCATGCAAAAGCGCACGGCGTTTTTGCGCACGATCCTTAGCGGCTGCGATCTGGCACTGCTTGATGAGCCGTTTGTAGGTCTAGATCGCGATCTGCGCGGCGTGCTGATCGAAATTTTAGTCTCAAAGATCGAGCACGAGGGACTTGCCTGCCTTTTGGTGACCCACGACCGCTTCGAAGCCGCACGCCTAAGCCACGAGATCATCGAGCTTGAGCCCAAAGGGATGGGGCTTAGGCGCGTCGTGAGCCTAGATGAGCCGCTAAGCGCGCGCGACGAGCGGTACGAAGAGCGCGTGGTAAGCGAGCAGTTTGGAGGAGTGAGCTATTATGAGTAGAAATTTTATCTTTAGTGCGCGCAAACAGGGAGGTTCCGCACGAAATTTTAAAAATTTTACATGGAGCTTGGAAACCAAGTCTGCGCAAAACTTCAAATATCAAAATTCCGCGCAGGGTTTCCGGCAGAGCGGCAGAAGCGCCGAGCCAAATTCTGTTCAGAACTTCTCGCAGAGCGCTAAAAATTCCGATCGGAATTCCAAAGCTAATTCCACGCAAAGCCAAACTGAGCCTGTTTCGCCGCAGGAGCTCAAAAATCTCGAGCCGTGCCCGGCGCAGCGGCTAGGCTTTTACGCGCCTAAATTTAAAGATGAGCGCGCGAGGAATTTTTTCTCCCATCCGATGCGCGCCTTCGTTCTTTGCGCCTGCTTTTTTGCGGCGCTGGGCGCGCTTAGCTTTTTAGCGCCGGACGCGCTGGCGATCGATTATGTCGCCGCTCATAAGTTTTACTTTCTGTTTTTGGCGCCTTCGTGCATCTACGCGGCGTTTTTGCTTACCGCGCTGCCCGATTGGACGAACTTCGAGGGCTCGCTAAAGCCCGTTTCGCTCGCCTTTGCCGCCTGCCTGATCGCAGCTTTTATCGTGAGCTTTTTAAATTTACGGCTCGCGGCGGCGATTGTGGCGCTGTTTTGGGCGATATTTTTCATCTTTGCGGCATGGCTTTTGTGGCTGGATAAAAACTCGAATAATTTTAGCATCCTGGCGGTCTTAGCGGCGTTTTGCGTCTGCTCTGTGGCCTACGGCGCGAGCGGGGATGAGAAGTTTTTGCTTAGCTTCGTGCATATCAACGTCGCGGCAATCGCCGTCGTAAGCTACCGCATAAGCGTCGTCATCGGCAACGAAGCGCTAAGAGAGGCGGGGCTAAAGGACGCCGTTTTTATTCCAAATTTTATCTACAAAAATTTAGCCGCTTTTCTTGCTTTCGCTTTGGCGCTCGCGAGCCCATTTTTAAGCGAGGCGGCATGCGGATTTATCGCGCTTGGCATCGGGTTTTTGTTTTTGGCGAAGCTTCGCGAGCTGCACTACGCCGAAATTTTAAGCCGCCACTATATGGCGTTTTACTACGGGTTGCAGGCTGCGTGCGCGGCGGGATACCTGTGGCTGGGCTGGGAGCTGATCCGCGGAGGGTACGCTGCCGCGCCGCTGCACGTCATCGCGATCTGCTATATCTACGGAGCGATACTTTTCGTAGGGATGATCGCCGGCCAGCGCCACAGCGGAATTTCGCCGCTAAACTTCCCGCGTCTAAGCCGCACGGCGCTCGTTTTGGCTCTACTCGCGGGAGGTTTAAGAGCCGTTTTTGCGGGCGAGAGCTTTGTTTTATACGTGATGATCCCCTCGGCGCTTTTCATCGCCGCGGTCGCGCTATATCTGATAAATTTCATCCCGATCTTTCTGAAAAATCCTTTCAGCGCGGATCCGGATTGATGCTCATCAAAGCGGGCTTGCCAAATTTTAGCTACAATCGATCAAATTTCATTTCAAGGAGAGCTTATGCAACACATCAAAAATATCGACGCCGCTAAGGCCGTAGAGCTTGCTTCGCTAGTCGAAGTGTCCCCTCATAAGGTGATTTCGCGCACCCTCGCGCAAAATCCTGCGCTGAATATGACCCTTTTCGCCTTCGACGGCGGCGAGGAGATCAGCTCGCACAAATCCGACGGCGACGCGTTCGTTTACGTGCTTGAGGGCGAGGGCGATTTCACGATCGACGGGCAGAAGCACCGCGTAAAAGCGGGGCAAAGCATCGTCATGCCTGCGGGCTTGCCGCACGCAATCTCGGCACCCGCGCCGTTTAAGTGGTTTTTAGTGGTGGTTTTTTAGCCTCTGAGTTTAGGGCGAGTCAAATTTTAAAATTTAGCCCGCCCGCCGCTTCATAAAATTTTATCCGAAATTCCATTTGCAGGGTCCTTCTGTCTGTTTCAGACCGTCCCCGCTCGCCCTCGAAAAATTTTAAAATTTAGAAACGTTTAAATTTTACTTTTATCGCGCCCAAAAATTTCGTCTGTTTTGCAAACCGTGCGGGAGCTGGAGATAGCGCATCGCGTTTGCGCGCCGTGCCGATCCCTGAAATCGCACGCTTGAGCTCGCGTCGCAAGTCAAATCCATAGTTCGCGCGTTAATTTCAAAGTCGCGTCGAGCATGCAAATGCGCGCCAAGCTAGTCGAGCAGATAGGCGCTGTAATAGGGCAATGCGCCAGGCGTGCAATACATATCGGGCGAGTAGAGCAGATAAATGCCATAGTAAGGGCGATCCGCAGGGCGTGTAATGCGCACCGAATCCGCAGCGCGCATTAAATTAAAGACCGTGTCCGACGCGAAATGCGCGCGAAGCCCGCTTTAAATTTTAAAATTTAGCTTTCGCTCGGGGTTAGCTCCTTGATGATGAGCTCTGGCGTGATCGTGCCGCGGAAGTTGTTTTTGCTAATCGTAAAGATCACGTCCACCCGCTCGCCCGCGCGCGGCAAAAAGTCGTAGTTGAAAAACAGCGCCTCGACGCTGCTGCCGTTTTTGTCAAGCGCCATTTTGATATGCTTGCCCTCCTTGCCGATCTCCCTGATATTGCGGGCGCGGGCGCCTTTGATACAAAAGAGCGGGCGCGGATTTTTCTGCCCGTACGGCTCGTAAAATTCTAAAATTTCAAGCAGCTCAAAGTCTATCTGCGACGCGTCCAGCTCGCCCAGCAGATCGTCTTGCGCGCTAAAATCGCTCAGATCCTTAGGCGTAATGCGCTCATTTACGCGGCGCTTAAACTCCTGAAGTAGCGCAGGATCGATCCCTACGCCCGCAGCACCCTTGTGCCCGCCGAAGGTCGTTAAAATTTCGCTTTGCGAAGAGATCAGCTCTAAAATATCGAATTTACCGATGCTGCGCGCGCTTCCTTTGGCGCGCGAGTCGCTTACGCTAAAGACGATCGCAGGCTTTTTGTAGGTCTTGCTTAGGCGGCTTGCGACGATGCCAATGATGCCTTCGTGCCACTGCGGACCCCACACGACGATGACGTTGTCGTTCGGATCTACGCTTTTTACGATCTCGTCGTAGAGGCTTTTCTCCTCCTCTTTGCGCGAGTTGTTGATGGAATTTATCGTCTCTAGGTAGTGGTTTGCCTCTCTGATATTTTTGGCGCATAGGAAGTTATACGACATTGTCGCATCGTCCATCCGCCCCGTGCAGTTGATTAGCGGCGCGATCGTGTAGCTGATATCGTCGAATTCGAAGTGCTTTTTAAAATAGTGCTCCTTAATCGCCTTGAAGCAAGCGCGGTTCGAACTATTTAGCCGCTTGATGCCGAAACGCAGCAGTGCGCGGTTCATATCGCGCAGCTCCATCATATCGGCGATTATGGCGATGATGAGGATATCCATCGAGCTTGCCATATCGTAGTTCACGCCGAGGGTTTCTTTTAGCGCACCCACGAGATACCACGCTACCTGCGCGCCGCAAATTTCGATATTTGGGAAGGTGCAGTCAGGCTGCTTCGGATTGATTATCGCGCAAGCTCTCGGCAGCACGGGCGGGGGCATGTGATGATCGGTGATGATGAGATCGATCCCTTTTTGGGCGCAAATTTCGGCAGCTTCCGTCGCGGAGGTGCCGTTATCTACGGTGATGATGAGATCCACATCCTCAAGCTCGCCTATGATCTCGCTGTTTAGCCCGTATCCGTCGGTGAAGCGGTTCGGAATCTTAATGACGTACTCCGCGCCTATTTGATTGAAAAAATCGCTCATTATGACGGTGCTTACGATACCGTCGACGTCGTAATCGCCGACTACGGCTATGCGCTGGTTTTCTTCGATGGCAGTTTTTATGCGCAAAGCCGCCTTATAGGTATCTTTCAGATCGCAGGGTAAGGGAATTTCAGAAATTTTAGTATGCCGATCGTTCGCAAATCTCGATTTTAGAATTTCCCTTATCTCATTTTTACCTAGCATTTTTTATAGATGCTTCGATAAAGCCCAAAATAGCGGGATTTGGGCGCACTAAACGGCTGGTAAATTCCGGGTGAAACTGCACGCCCAGAAAAAACGGATGGTTTTTTAGCTCGACCGCTTCGATAAGCCCGTCGCTCTCGCCGCAGACGATAAGACCGTGCTTTTCAAACTCGGCGCGGTACTTCGGATTGGCTTCGTAGCGGTGGCGGTGGCGCTCGCGGATGGTCTTTTGCTCGCCGTAAATTTTACCCAAAAGCGAGCCTTTTTTGACGTCGCAGTCATAGCCGCCCAGCCGCATAGTGCCGCCCATAGGGGATTTGTGCGTGCGAATCTGCTTTTTGCCGCTTGCGTCGATAAAGCTATCGATGAGGTAGATCACCGGATCTTCGGTCTGCGGGTCAAATTCCGAGGAGTTGGCATTTTTTAGTTTTAAGACATTGCGCGCAAACTCCACCATCGCAAGCTGCATCCCTAGGCAGATGCCCAAAAACGGCACCTTATGCACCCGCGCGTAGTTTATGGCTAAAATTTTACCCTCTATCCCGCGCGAGCCAAAGCCTCCTGCGACCAAAATTCCGTTTACGTCGCGGAAAATTTCATCCACATTTGCAGCTTCAATTTTTTCGCTATCTACCCATTTTAAGCTTATCCGCGTATCAAGCGTCGCGCCCGCGTGGATGATCCCCTCGGTGAGGGATTTGTAGCTTTCTTTCAGATCGATATATTTGCCGACGAAGGCGATCGTGGTTTCGTTCGTAGGCACGATGACGCGCTTAACGAGGCTGTCCCAGTTGCTCATATCGACTTCGAGCTTGTTTAAGCTTAAAGTCTCCGCGATCGGCGTTAAAATATCTTGCTTCAAAAACGCAAGCGGGATCTGATAGATGCTCGCGCTATCGGGGCTTTCGATGACACAGTTTTTATCCACGCCGCAGCTTAGCGCAATCTTATCTTTAAGCGCGCGATTTAGCGGCATTTCGGAGCGGCAGATTATCATATCGGGGCTGATACCGATGCGGCGCAGCTCGCCTACGCTGTGCTGCGTGGGCTTGGTTTTGAGCTCGCCCGCGACTTTTATAAAAGGCACGAGCGTGAGGTGGATATTCATCGTATTTACTCTACCAAGCTCCACTCTCATCGCGCGGATCGCCTCTAAAAACGGCAGTCCCTCGATGTCGCCCACGGTGCCTCCGATCTCGACGATCAGCACGTCGTTGCCCTCGCCCGCCTTTTTTATGCGGCGCACGATCTCGCCTACGATGTGAGGGATCACCTGGATCGTCTTGCCCAGATAATCGCCCCTGCGCTCCTTTTCGATGACGGAGCTGTAAACTTTGCCCGTGGTGAAGTTGTTGTCTTGGCTTAAATTTTCATCCAAGAACCGCTCATAATGCCCAAGATCCAGATCGGTCTCCGCGCCGTCGTCGGTGACGAAAACCTCTCCGTGCTCCAGCGGACTCATGGTGCCCGGATCGACGTTGATATAAGGATCCGCCTTTAGGATGCGCACTTTAAGCCCCGCGTGCTTTAAAAGCGTCGCGATCGACGCCGCCGCAATGCCCTTACCCAGCGAGCTCAGCACTCCGCCGGTGACGAAAATATATTTCGTTTGTTTTGCCATAAGTTTTCCTAAATTTTGATATTAATGTCGCGATTATAACTTCTTTTAGGTTAAAGCACACTAAGCTAGAATTTGAAAATTTTAGAAATTTACGGCAAAATACGCACCCAAATAAATTTTAAATTTAAAGGAGAGATGATGAAAAAGATCATCGCGGCTTTAGTGGTCATCGTAGCGCTTATAGTGGGCGTTTTTGTAGCGACGAAGGACGCTAAAACGGGCGTAGCTAAAAGTGTAAACGATAGCATAACCAAAACGGTTGACGGTGCGGTCGGCAAGAGTGCCAGCGCGGCGATTGAGCAGCAGATTGCGGAATTTATCGCTAGAAACGAAATTTTCGAGACTAAAAGCGCTAAATTTTATCCGGGAGATAGCAACTCAAGCGGCTTTATCGAGGGCGTAGTAAAAAAAGAGAAACTACAAAAAAGCCTTGCTGAGGGCTTTAGCAAGCTAAAGGAAAAAGCTGGCGCGCAAGATAGCAACGATACGGACGAGCCGGATCCTGCTAAAATTTTCCCGGAGGATTTTGCTTTTCGCTACGACTACACTATCAAGCATAGCGTAAAAAACGCTGCGGATGGATTTGAGAGCGACGGAATTTTAACGATTAAGACGCCATATTACGCAGAGCCTTGCAAGAAGCTGTTTAAGACTGACGCACCGCTTAGCACGCATCTAAACTACGGACCTACAGAGGTTAAATTTAGCGCAAAGCTAGCCGATATAAATGTGCTCGAAGATGGCGGAATGGGACGTCTTGCAGGCCTTAGCCTAAACGGCACGAGCGATATGAGCGGTAAAACGATAAAAGCCTTGGGCTTTAAAATCGGTGAAATTTTTATAGACGACGGCAAGGATTCGGGTCTTGATGTGAAGGATCTTATCTATGAGGCAAACTTTAAAAACGGCATCCAAGATCTAGACGATAATATAACCAAGCTCTTTTTGAATGACA
>NZ_CALEDC010000306.1 GCF_937949835.1 uncultured Campylobacter sp. | reverse complement strand
TAGTTTGATCGGCTCTTCGTTATCGTTTAAATTCGGCGCAAATCCGCCCTCGTCGCCCACCGCCGTGCTGTGGCCGGCCGCGTTTAGAAGACCTTTTAGCGTGTGGTAAATTTCGCTCGCCGCTCGCAGCGCGTCGCTAAATTTATCAAATCCAAACGGCATAATCATAAATTCTTGAAAATCCACGCTGTTGTTCGCGTGCGCGCCGCCGTTAATGATATTAAACATCGGCACGGGTAGCACGCTGGCATTCGCGCCGCCTAGGTAGCGGTACAAAGGCACGTCAAGGCTCTTTGCCGCCGCGCGCGCTACCGCCATAGATACGCCAAGCACCGCATTTGCGCCCAAATTTGAGTAGTTATCGGTGCCGTCAAGCTCTCTCATCTCATCGTCAAGCGCCTTTTGATCAAACGCATCCAGCCCGATCACAGCCTCCGCGATCTGAGAATTTACGTTTTCTACCGCCTTTAGCACGCCCTTGCCGCAGTATCTATCGCCCCCGTCGCGAAGCTCCAGCGCCTCGCGTTTGCCCGTGCTTGCGCCGCTTGGGACTATCGCGCTTGCTACGGTGCCGTCGCTTAGAGCCACGGTCGCTTTCACGGTCGGGTTGCCACGGCTATCTAGCACCTCTATCGCATAAACATCTTCGATATAAATCATCATTCCTCTCCGCTTTGTAAATTTTCTTCATCGTCTGCGTCTGCGCTGAAATTTACACTACCCATCTGCTCGCGTATTTTAGCAGTGATCTCTTCAGCGACAGCAGGGTTATTCTCTAGATAAATTTTAGCGTTTTCGCGCCCTTGACCCAGCTTAGTGTCGCCGTAGCTGAACCACGCACCGCTTTTATCGACGATATCGAGCTTGACGCCGTAATCGATCAACTCACCCACCTTGCTGATGCCCTTGCCAAACATTATGTCAAATTCCGCGATCTTAAACGGCGGCGCCACCTTGTTTTTCACGACCTTGACCTTGGCGCGGTTGCCGATGCTCTCTTCGTTTTGTTTCAAAGTAGCGATCTTGCGTATGTCGATGCGCACCGAAGCGTAAAATTTAAGCGCATTTCCGCCGGTCGTCGTCTCAGGTGTGCCGTAGCCCATCTGCCCGATCTTCATACGGATTTGGTTGATAAAGATCACCGTCGTATTCATCTTATGCACGACGCCGGCGAGTTTGCGCAGCGCTTGGCTCATAAGTCGCGCCTGAAGCCCCACGTGCTGATCGCCCATGTCGCCCTCGATCTCGTTTTTCGGCGTGAGCGCGGCGACGCTATCAACGACGATGAGATCGATCGCGCCGCTTTTTGCTAGGGTTTCTACGATATCAAGCGCTTGCTCGCCGAAGTCGGGCTGGCTGACGTAGAGATTGTCGGTATCTACGCCTAAATTCGAAGCGTATTTGACGTCCAGCGCGTGTTCGGCGTCTACGAATGCGCAAATTCCTCCCGCCTTTTGGCACTCGGCGATGATGTGAAGCGTAAGCGTCGTCTTTCCCGAGCTCTCCGGCCCGTAAATCTCGATGATACGCCCTTTCGGCACGCCGCCGATGCCAAGCGCGATGTCAAGCCCCACAGAGCCCGTAGAGATGGCGTCTATCGGCTCGACCTGCTTATCGCCCAGTCGCACGAGCGTGCCCTTACCGAAAGCTTTGTCGATCGATTTTAGCGCCGCATCCAGCGTCTTTTTCTTTCCCTCGTCCATGTTTTTCCTTAAAAATAAATTCATTTGATTTTACCAAATTTGAAATGAATTTTTGATTATTCGCTCAAATTCGGCGCGGCATCGGAATTTGAAATTTTTAAGGAGCGCAAAAGCTCTGTGCGGCAAGCGGAGAGCATTAAATTTAGCCTTTTAAGCGGGCTTAATTTTTCACGTTTTTCTTTAGAAATTCCGCATTTTTATGAGGACTGTAGCAAAATTTCACTATAATTTCGCAACATTTTGGAATCAAGCTGCGCGCCGCGCGCGAAATTTAAAGCGGAGCAAAAAGGATAAAATTTGAAGATTTTTAAGCATATAAACGTCGCCCACTCGCCCGATGCGGATGATATTTTTATGTATAAGGCGATTGATTTTGGTTGGGTGAGCTCCAAAAATCTAAAATTTAGCGCCACCGCGCTTGATATCCAGACGCTAAACGACGAGGCGCTAAAGGGCACTTACGAGGCCACGGCGATTAGCTTCGCGCTATATCCGCTTATCTGCGACGAATACGCGCTTTTACGCACGGCGGTGAGCTTTGGCGAGGGCTACGGACCAAAGCTAGTTAAGAAAAAGGGCGCGGTCTTAAAGCGAAATTTCAAAGTCGCGCTCAGCGGCAAACACACGACAAACGCCCTACTTTTTCGCATGGCATACCCGCAGGCGCGCATAGTTTATAAAAATTTTCTCGACATCGAGGGCGCGGTCTTAAGCGGCGAAGTGGACGCAGGCGTGCTGATACACGAGAGCATTTTGGACTTTTCGGACGAGCTTTGCGTGGAGCGCGAGATCTGGGATATCTGGAGCGAGCTAGCGGGCGAAAATCTGCCGCTGCCGCTAGGAGGTATGGCGGTTCGTCGCAGCCTGCCGATAACGGACGCCATCGAGTGCGAGCGCGTGCTAACCGAAGGCGTGCGTATCGCCACCGCGCATAAGCCGCTTTTGTCGCATATGCTCCTTGAGCGAAATCTCATCCGCGTAGACGACGCAAAGCTCGAAAAATATCTGAGCCTTTATGCCAACGAAGCCTCGATCGAGCTTTCGGGGGCGCAGATAAAGGCGGTAGATAGGCTATTTGAGCTTGGTTACGAGCGCGGATTTTACTCTGCGCCGATTAGCGCGCAGGAGAATTTTATCCCGCGCGAATATAACGAGATCCGTTTTGCGGACTGCGGCGGGCAAAACCCGATGTAAGGTCTAGTGAGATCAAAATTTAGATGAAATTTAGCGCTTGCTTCGGTTAAATTCTACTCGGAATGAAATCGCGTTTTAGCTAAATTCCTCGTCGTTAAGCGGAGTGTGACTTGGCTAAATTTTGCTTCGGCGTAAAAGTTGCCGCGCGAGGTAGAATTTTATCCGCGCTCTTGCCATGGCGGTGCTGCGCCGTAGCTTTTGAAATTTAGCCGCGGAGTATAGCGAGTTTAAAATTTAGCGCAAATTTGACGCCGAGTGCGCCGCGGATTTTGCCGCCAAGCTGTGCCAATCGACCGCACGCTGTAGGCCATTTGTCGCCGTGCAATCTGTACGCCTTAAATTTACGGCTACGCAGTGATGAAATTTCACGGCGCGGCGCTACATTGCGCTGCTGTATTTTGTACCGCAGGGTGCGAGTTGCGCGTGCGACGTAGTGCGCCGCTGAAAACGTATCGCAAGCGAGCTAAATTTTAATCGCGCCGGCGTCGCTAAATTTTTTTGGAATAGTGTACAGCTTCGTACAGTGCGGCGCGGCTAGCGCAAAATTTAGAAATGAAATTTAAAAGGCAAAATTTTGAAAACAAAGCAGATAGATTTTAGCAAATACACCTCCGTGCGCATCGGCGGGAGCTTTGCGGTGCAAATTTTAAAAGACGAGGCCGATTTTGCGGAGTTTGAGAGTATAGCGGGGGGCGCGATCATCGGCGGCGGCAACAATCTGCTCATCTCATCCGCACCGCCGCACCTTGCGATGCTAAGCGAGGAGTTCGACCGCATAAGCCTAAGCGGAGACGTCCTTAGCATCGGGGCTGCGACGAAGTCGGGTAAAATTTACAACTTCGCCAAAAAGCAAAACATCGGCGGCTTTGAGTTTTTGCGAAACATCCCGGGCACGCTCGGCGGGCTAATCAAAATGAACGCGGGGCTCGCCGGCGCTAGCATCAGCGATAGCCTGCTTGCCGTGCGCCTGGCTCGCGGCTGGGTGGAGCGCGAGCGGATAAGCTTCGGCTACCGAAGAAGCGGGATCGAGGAGCCGATTTTGGGCGCCGAGTTTAAAATTTCACGCGGCTTTGATGCCGAACTCGCCGCGGATTTCGCCGCCAAACGCGCCAACCAGCCAAAGGGAGCAAGCTTTGGAAGCTGCTTTAAAAATCCGCCGAATGACGCCGCGGGCAGACTGATCGAAGCGGCGGGACTAAAAGGCTACGCGATCGGCGGCGCGAAATTTAGCGAGCAGCACGCCAATTTCATCATAAATTTCGGCGGCGCGAGCTTTGAGGATGTGATGAGCCTGATAGAGCTTGCTCGCGAGCGGGTTTTGCAGCGCTTCGGCGTCGCGCTCGAGCTAGAGGTTAAAATTTTATAGTTCAAGCGTGGACTTCACAAGCTAAAGCGGAGAGGAAGCGTAACAAGCGAGCGCCACGCGCACGACGGCGAGGAGATAAAAAGCTGTGTTTATAGCGAATACGGCGTGCTTGTGGGCGGCTTTTGCCTAAGAGCGTTTATCGTGGCGGTCTATATATTTTGATCCCTCCTTTCTGATACCGGTCGGACGCAAGTCCGACCTTATTAAATTTTATCGCTATTCGGGTTTTGCAATCGGACCCCTACTTGATCGCTCGCATCTGCTAACGGCGCAAATTCACACTATCTAGATAAAATTTTGATATAATCTCCCGCTTTAAAAGCTAAAATTCAAAGGAAAAACATGAAATTTATTTCTCACAAAATTTTAAAAAGCGCGGTTTTGCTGGCGGCATTGGGGTCTTTCGCAACTTGCGGTGCCGAGATGCAACAGCCTAACGGCTACGCCATAAGCGGCGCGGCGCTATCGGCGATAGAGGAGGACAATAGAGCAAAAGAAAATTATCTAGTCATTGACGTTAGAACTGCAGATGAGTACGCCGCAGGCCACATAAAGCAAGCGATTAATATCCCGCTTGGAGAGCTGGAAAGCAGACTGGACGAGATAAACGCCTACAAGGATAAAAACGTCGTGCTTTATTGCAATACGGGCAACCGCAGTGGAAAGGCACTTGATCTGCTTAAGCAAAAGGGCTTTAGTATGCTTATGAACGCGCCCGGCGTGAAGCAGTACGACTACGAGCTGTACAAGGTCGGCAGCATAAACGCGGAGGGGTTTTTGAAAATAGCGAATGATCCGAACGTCTTAGTCATCGATGTGCGCGAAAAAAAAGACTACGACGCGGGGCATATGAAAGGCGCGATAAATATTCCTGACGGCGAGCCTTTAGAAAACTACAAGGATGTGCTTGAGGCCAACAAGGGCAAAAGGATAATTACGCACTGCTACAGC
>NZ_CALEDC010000305.1 GCF_937949835.1 uncultured Campylobacter sp. | reverse complement strand
TTGCGACGCGTCGGCTCGGAATTTTAAGCTGTGAAATTTCACGGCGCAAAATTTTAAGCTGCGGCAAAACGGCGCCTGCGGGGCTAAATTTAAAAAAGCGGCGCGGGCAGCCGGCTTGAGATAAATTAGAAATTAAACGAGATTGGAGAGGGTTTGAGGGTTTTGTTTCTAGCGATTTTAGCGGTGTTTTTGCTCTCTTGCGCGGCGCTATTTAGCTCGTGCGCGGCTCCGCTGGCGCCCGCTGGCAACGCGCTTAGCGTGTATGACATCTACTCCGTAGCGCGCGACCGCCGCAGCGTCAGCGAGGTCGCTAGCGACAAGCTCATCCAGACTAAAATCCAAAGCAAAATTCTATTTACCAAAGGCCTTAGCAGCTGGGATTTGGAGGTCGAATGCTTCTACGGCGAGGTCTATCTCATCGGGCTGCTGGATAGCGAAGCGATGCGCGAGCCGCTGCTTACTTTAGCTCGGCAAACCGAAGGCGTGCAGCGTGTGCATACCTATCTGCGCGTCAAAAAGCCCGAATATCCGTGCAATTCGTTTGAAATTTTTACAAATTTAAAGAAAAATCTCTTTTCCGACACCGACGTTTCGGGCACTGCGGTGCGCGTGGCGATCGTGGGCTGCGACGTGGTATTTAGCGGCGTAGTAACGGACATCGAGCACGAAAAGCACGCGATCTGGTACGCGACGCACGCGCCAGGGGTGCAGGACGTGTATTCATTCCTGCGCGTGGTGAAGGAGTAGGGGCTTTGCGGTTAAATTTGATCGCTTCAGTACGGCAAATTTAACCGCTTGCGGCGGGCTAAATTTGAGGATATGCCCGATTTATTTCAGCTCGTTTGCGGGGCGATCGACGTGCATGAAATTAAAATTTTATCGGCGCGCAAGATAGCGGGGAATTTTAAAATTTGGATCACGAGCGCGAGCATTAAGTAAATTTAAAGCCGCCTCAGACGATAATTTCGCAGATGAAATTTACGCCGCAAGCGCCCGCCGAAAAGTAGTGCCAGCGTGCCGATAGAAAGCGCGCCCTG
>NZ_CALEDC010000304.1 GCF_937949835.1 uncultured Campylobacter sp. | reverse complement strand
TTGCCCGCTTGCAGTGTGGCGTGCATTTGGCACCCGTAAGCTTAAGCAAAATCGCAAGCGAGTGCGCGCAAGACTTTCAACTTTTGTGCGCACAAAAGGGGCTAAGCTTTAGCTCGCAGATAGCCGAGGGCGTGCGCGTAAACGGCGATGAGCTGCTTTTGATCAGGCTGATTAACAATCTTTTAAGCAATGCTTTAAAATTTACGCGCAGCAGCGTCATTTTAGAGCTTTGCGTGAGCGCAGACGCGTGCGAACTTAGCATAAGCGACGACGGAGAGGGCATCGAGCCTACCTTACAAAATAAAATTTGGGACAAGCTCTATCAAATCGAGCGCTCCAGAAATCACGAGCAAAATAGTGGCGCGGGGCTCGGACTAGCCATCGCCTCACAAATCGCAAAGATCCATGGCGCGCAGATTTCACTACGTAGCAAAGTAGGACGCGGAAGCAAATTTAGCGTAAAGCTTAAGAAGGTTTAGGCAGTTTTGTGGGCTTGGTGGCATAAAGAAATGCTGGGCGGCGAAATTCTTAAAATTTTATCGCCTATTGTTGCTTAAAATTTAACGACTATAGCCGTATATAGGGGCGATGGTGTAATTTTAAAATTAGGCCGGCGTCGCCAATAATATCGGATGATTTTTGCGATAGTCGTGCGCTTTTAAATTTAAATGGGCCAAATTAAATGGGCCAAATTTTAAAATTTAGTTTTACCGCGAAATTCCACGGCGAATTAATAAGGCAAGGCGCGGCATTTTGCCCTTGGGCGAATTAATAAGGCAAGCGCTTTAGAGCTTAAGTAGGCCGGCGCGGGTAATTTAAGAATTTTGAGATATGCAGCAAAATAAGCCTTCGCTGAAATTTCACGGCGCAGTATTACAGGATAAACCTTTGCTAAAATTCTAAGACGCCACATTCGGCTATAGAGAATTTAAATTTAGGAGCATCTAGCGACCGAGTAAAATTTAAATACAACGACGTATAAACACAAAAAGACGAGCCGCTCTACTCAAAGATATTTTTGTGGAGAATTTCCTCCA
>NZ_CALEDC010000303.1 GCF_937949835.1 uncultured Campylobacter sp. | reverse complement strand
GAATCAATAGGTGGTATGAATAATGATGGCAAATCTTGGGTAACAAAAAATGCTTATAGATATTTAAATACTTTATATAATTTTTCGCACTATTTTCTACGGCTTGCTCGCTTTTATCGTAAGTAAAGCCGTATGAGACGAAATTTGGTAGCGTAACTGCGCCGACAAAATTAAACGTAGCCTTAAATGGCGCTAGCACCTCATCCACGCTAAAGCCCACGATGCCGTTTTTAGAATAGTCTGCCTCGGTCGCGCCAAGCGAGATCGCAAGCGCGAATTTTTTGCCTTTAAGCTTGCCGCCGCTCTCTGCGCCATAAGCCCAGCCGCGCGTAAAAACGTCCTCAAACCACTGCTTAAGAAGCGGCGTGCAGTTTGAAAAACGAAACGGAAACTGAAGCACGATTTTATCGTGGCTTTCGAGCAGTTTTTGCTCCTTTTCCACATCGATTTTAAAATCCGCATAAAGCGCGTAAAGATCGTGAAGCTCGAACTTATCGGGATGGGCTAGCACGGCATCCCTCCAGTGGCGGTTTACGAGCGAGTTTGCGATATTTGGATGAGCTAAAATAATGAGAGTTTTCATTTCTATCCTTTAAATTTGAAATTGCGGGGCGCATTATAGCCCTACTTCGTAAAATTTTTCTTGTTTTATCGCAAGCAGCCTTAAATTCTAAAGCTTTACCAGCCGCCACCCGCTTATCTTTACAGCAACTTCAAAGAGCGCAAGCTTTGAATTCCAAACTTCATCCGTTACTCGCGCTTTATTTAGAAATGCTTGCCCTGGAGGCACTCGTCACGTTTTACAGAGGTTTACTACTTCTTTGCAAATATTTATATTCCATTGCGGAGGCTCGCGCGAGTAAAATTTTAACGAAGCCGCCGCGCAGGGGAAATTTTAATAAAATTTAGCATCGCTTCTCTGCAAGCATTCGCCACAACAAATAAAATTTAGATGAAATCTAGCCGTGCTTTAAACTATAAAACCTTGCCATCGGTTCCGTCATCGGGTTGCGGGTGCTCATCGCGCTCTTATGAGTGTCCGTCCCCTTTCGTTCAGGCTCGTTACGTTCCTGCGAAGACTTGCCGCTTCCTCGCGGATGGCGATCGCAACGAAAAATTTGAGTAAAATTTAGCGTCGCTTAAATTCTAAAACTTTGCCTATCGACCGCCTCTTCAGGATCTGAATTATCATCGCGCTCCTGCGAGCGCCCGCCGCGAGGCCCCTGTCTAGGCTGCACGCCAAAGCCCTCCAAGACCTTGCCTAAGCTCTCGTTCGCATCTTTTATAATTCCTTGCAGGCTTTCGCCCATTTGATCAAGGTTTTTGCCCGCCTCGCGTGCCGCCGCTTCGCCCTGCTTTAGCAGATCCTCGATCCTATCTGCGTTGCGAGCGGCGAAATCGCTCAGCGCTTCGGGCGCCTTTTTCTGCAAATTTTGCAGGGCCTCGCCCAAAACTTTAGCATCGTTTGCAAGCTCGTCTATCGTGGAGTTTAGATCGGATTTTTGCTTGCTTTCAAAGCCCTGCGGCACGGAATTTCGCACTGAGCCTTGCGTAGAATTTTGTGTGGAGCTTTGAGCGGAATTCTGACCCGAGCTATCCGTGCTTTTATTAAAATTTTGCCCTTGATTACCCGCGCTAAAATTCTGCTCCGAACGCGCGCTTTGCTCGCGATTTTGCGCGTCTGATCCGCCGTCGCAGCCGCTCAAAATACACGCCGTAGCTAGCGCCAAAGTAAAATTTCGCGCCGCGCTTATAAAGCTAAAATCGTTTATAAAATTAAAATTTCTAGCGCGACCCGCTGAGATAAAATTTCGCCCGTCGCTAGCCCGAGTAAAATTCTGCCCGCCCTGCGTCGAAGTAAAATTTCGCGCACCGTCCGCCGAATCGAAATTTTGCCATCGTTCAAAGCCCCGCTCACCGCTCGCTCTGATAAAATTCTGCGCTAAATCACGTCTGCACCCTTTCAAAATTCGTCTTTTCAAAATCCGCTCCTTTAAATTTCATCTCTCGCAGGCGCGCTTGGAAGCCGCCCGAAAAACAAGTCGCTTCTAAGCTTCAAAAGCAAGCAGATAGCGATATCGGCGCTTTGTTCGCGGATGTAGTTTCGATCGCCTTTTAGATGAAATTCCCCGACGATCTGT
Source organism: uncultured Campylobacter sp. (assembly GCF_937949835.1). Classification (GTDB taxonomy): domain Bacteria; phylum Campylobacterota; class Campylobacteria; order Campylobacterales; family Campylobacteraceae; genus Campylobacter_B. The sequence goes on along the minus strand of NZ_CALEDC010000303.1, from coordinate 5,332 downwards.
TTGCCGCCCTGCTCCTTCGCGCCGATAAAGACCGTCCCTACGGGCTTTTGCGCGCTTCCGCCGCCGGGGCCTGCAATACCGCTTACCGCAAGAGCGAAGCTCGCCCCGCTGCTTTGTAGCGCGCCCTCCAGCATCTCGCCCACGGTCTGCGCGCTGACCGCGCCGTAGCGCGCGAGCGTATCTTCGCCTACGTTGAGCCAGAGATTTTTTATCTCGTTGGCGTAGCTTACGAGCGAGCCGTCGAAAACGTCGCTCACGCCCGCAACCGCGCCGAATTTTGCGGCGATGAGCCCTGCGGTGCAGCTTTCGGCAAAGGTGATCTTAGCGCCTATTTCGCGCAGTCTATCCACCACAAAGCCCATAAAATCGCCGCCTTCGATGTAGCAGCTCTCATAATACTTCCCGACGCTTTGTAAAAACGCGTCCAGCGCTCCGAATTTCATCGCACTGGCGCGCACGAGCAACAAAAAGGAGCAGGGCCTACTGATCGTAAGCGAAATTTTATAACTGATCGCGAGGCTTTCTAGGCGCTGCTTTACGCTTTCGTATTCGCAATCGAAAAGATAAAAGCTCTCGCCCGCGCTCGGCGCGTCTTGAAGGATCGGCGGCAAGCTCTGCAAGCAAAGCGCCTTGATAACGTTTACCGAGCAGCCTCTGACGTTTAGCAGGAAGCTGTTTTTCGCCACCGTACGCGCCATCGAGGGAGCTAGGGTTTCTCCGTTTTTCAGCTCGAGCGAATCGAAAGAGAGCGTCGATAAAATTTTACCGACGACCGCGTAGGCGGAGTTTGCCGCAAAGATCGTGATAAAATCGTACGAATCGATCATCTTTTCAAGCGCGAAGGGCAAAACCTTATCGTTTTCGCTTAAGAATTTCAGATCGTCCATCCGCCCAAAAACTCGTTCGTAGCTGCGAGAAATATAGCTCATCAAAGCCGCGTCGTAGCGGATCTCCTCGCCGATTACAAGGATGATATTTTTCATAAAGACCCTCATTAAATTTTCGCACATTATAGCATAAACGCAGACTGCTCTTTCAGAGCTTTTTAATGGCGTTTTGGATAAACTTCACAAATTTTTTAAGACACGAAAAGGTACAAATATGGACTACAAAGATACTCTCTTTCTTCCTACGACGGACTTTGCGATGCGAGGCGCGCTGCCGCAAAACGAACCTGCGCGGTTTAAGGCATGGTACGACGAGCGTAAAATTTACGAAAAGATGAAAGCTAGGCGCAAGGGCGCAAGCGTCAGCTTCAATATCCACGACGGCCCGCCGTACGCTAACGGACACCTCCACATCGGCCACGCGCTGAATAAAATTTTAAAAGACATCATCACCAAAACCCATTATTTCTTCGGCGAGGATATCCGCTACGTGCCGGGCTGGGACTGCCACGGCCTGCCGATCGAGCAGCAAGTAGAGATCAAGCTGGGCGAGCAGAAAAAATCGCTTTCAAAAGTGCAGATCCGCGAGCTTTGCAGACAGCACGCCAAAGAGTTCATAGACGTGCAGCGCAATGAATTTAAAGATATGGGGATTTTGGGCGACTGGGACGATCCGTATCTGACGCTAAAATTTGAGTTTGAAGCTGAAATTTACAAGGCGCTCTGCCAGATCGCAAAAAAAGGAATTCTGATCGAGCGCTCAAAGCCCGTATTTTGGAGCTGGGCAGCAAAAAGCGCGCTCGCAGAAGCCGAGGTCGAGTACAAAGACAAAGAGGACTACTCGATCTTCGTGGCGTTCGATCTAAGCGATGAAGCGAACGCTAAAATCGGCGCGAAAGGCGCCAAAGCGGTCATCTGGACGACCACGCCTTGGACGCTGCCCGCAAACGGCGCGATATCTTTGAACCCGAATGAAATTTACGCGCTGACGAGCGAAAATTTAATCCTTGCAAAACCTTTGGTCGAAAGCCTCGTAAGCCTGGGCATCACAGAAGGCAAGATCGTAAAAGAATTTAAGGCTACCGAGCTTGAAGGTCTAAACGCGATCAATCCGCTAAACGATAGGGATTCAAAATTTATCCTCGGCGAGCACGTTTTAATGGATGGCGGCACCGGGCTCGTGCATACGGCTCCCGGGCACGGCGAGGACGATTATTTCGTAGGGCTTAAATACGGTATCGAGGTGATTATGCCCGTGGATGAGGGCGGCTGTTTCGATCAAACTCTTAAAACCAAAAAACTCTTCCGCGCAGACGTCGTAGATGAGCTCGTAGGGATGCATATTTTCAAAGCAAACGAGAAAATTTTAGAGCTTCTAGGCCCCGCGCTTATCAAATCCGGCAAATTCGTCCACTCCTATCCACACTGCTGGCGTACGCACAAGCCGGTAATCTACCGCGCGACGAAGCAGTGGTTTATCGCGATGGATGAGCCAATGCCTAGCGGCAAGACGCTGCGCCAAGTGGCATTAGAAGAGATCGGCAAGGTTAAATTTTATCCGCAAAGCGGCATCAACCGCCTTACCTCGATGATAGAAAACCGCCCCGATTGGTGTATTTCGCGCCAGAGGGACTGGGGCGTGCCGATAGCGTTTTTCCGCGATAAAAACACCAAAGAGCCGATTTTTGATGAGAAAATTTTAAATAATATCTACGAAATTTTTAAGGCTAAGGGCGCGGATGCTTGGTGGCAGATGGAAATTTCGGAGCTTTTACCGCAGAACAGCGGCTATAAGCCTGAAAATTTAGAAAAGGTAATGGATATCTTAGACGTTTGGTTCGATAGCGGCTCGACGTGGAAAGCGGTGCTGCAAAGCGGCGCTTACGATGCGGGCAAATTCCCTGCGGATATGTATCTTGAGGGCAGCGACCAACACCGCGGCTGGTTTCAAAGCTCTCTGCTTCTAAGCTGCGCGATCAACGAATGCGCGCCGTACAAAAGCATCCTCACGCACGGATTTACCGTCGATGAGAAGGGCCAGAAGATGAGTAAATCAGTCGGAAACGTCGTCTATCCGCAAGAGGTCGCCAAGAGCCACGGCGTGGAAATTTTACGCCTTTGGGTCGCGATGAGCGATTATTCGACCGATCTGAAGATCAGCGACAATATCCTTAAGCAGGTAAGCGAGCAGTACCGCAAGATCCGAAATACTATAAGATTTCTGCTCGCAAGCACGAGCGATTTAAATGAGATCGAGACGAGTAATTTTACGCGGCTTGACCGCTGGATCCTAACGCGCGCGGCAAACGCCTTTGCGAGCGCGGAAGCGGCGTTTAGAAACTACGATTTTTCAAAGGGCTTCAACGCCTTGCTAAATTTCTTAAGCGCCGATCTGAGCGGAATTTATCTTGATATCTGCAAAGACAGGCTCTACTGCGACGCACCCGACGAGCCGCGCCGCAGAAGCGCGCAAAGCGCGATCGCGCTGATTACGCGAGCGCTGCTGCCTCTGATCGCGCCTACGCTAACCTACACGATCGACGAAGTGATGCAGTTTGCGCCGAGTATCATCAAAGAGGGCAAGGAGGACGTCTTTGATCTGATCTACAAGCAGGTAGAATTTGACGATTTTCTAGAATTCGACGAAATTTTAATCAAATCGAGGGAGAAATTTTTCGAGCTTATCGACGCGCTGAAAAAGGACAAGATCATCAAATCGACGCTTGAGCTGGTTTTAGAAACGAGCTCGAACGAAATTTTATCAAACGACATCCTAGGCGTGGCGGATTGGTTCATGGTAAGCGATGTGGACACTCTGCAAAGCGAGGAAGCTCTGGCGGAGTTTAAGATAAACGACGAAATTTTCCGCCTCGTAAAATCCTCTAAACACAAATGCCCAAGATGCTGGAAATTTAACGCAAAAGAGCCTGATGAGCTCTGCCCGCGCTGCGCGAAGGTCATGCATGCTCGCTAGCCCCATAAGTCTCGGCTTCGTATTTTTTACGATCGCGCTGATCTGCGTAGCGACGGGCGTGGGGATCTATTTCGTGAATAAATTTAAGGATGGCAGATGATAAGTTTGAAAGAGGCTCTAAAGCTGAGCGCGGATGAAATTTCGGCGCTTAGAGCGGAGCTAAAGGATAAAATTTTAAAAACCAAAGAGCTCGGCGCCTACGTCGAGCAGCTCACGGGCGAGGCTTTAAACATCAGCGGCGAGGGTGTGCCGATCGCGATCAAAGATAACATTCAGGTAAAAGATTGGAGCGTCACCTCGGCGAGTAAAATTTTGCAAGGCTACGTTGCGCCATACGACGCGACGGTGATCAAAAAGCTACGGAAGCGCGGTTTGGCGCCGTTTGGGCGAACGAATATGGATGAGTTTGCGATGGGAAGCACGACTGAGAGCTCATTCTACGGCAAAACTCTCAATCCGACCGATCACTCGCGCGTACCCGGCGGCAGTAGCGGCGGAAGCGCGGCTGCCGTAGCGGCAAATATCGCCATAGCCGCACTCGGAAGCGATACGGGCGGCTCTATCCGCCAGCCGGCGGCATTTTGCGGCTGCGTAGGCTTTAAGCCGAGCTACGGCAGGGTCAGTCGCTACGGGCTTGCGGCGTATTCGAGCAGCCTCGATCAGATAGGACCGATCACGCGCAGCGTCGAGGACGCAGCGATTTTATACGACATCATAGCAGGCCGCGATGAGATGGACAGCACGAGCTACGCAGGCGCTTACGAAAGCACCGCAGATAAGCTAAACGCAGATCGCAAGCTTAAGATCGCCGTTATAAAAAATTATATCGACGAGGCCTCGCAGCAGGTCAAAGAGGCTCTGAATTTAACCATAGAAAAGCTAAAATCCTTCGGACACGAGATCGTTTACCGCGATCTTTGCAGCTCCAAATACGACATCGCGACCTACTACATCATCGCAACCGCCGAGGCTAGCGCAAATTTAAGCCGCTACGACGGCGTGCGCTACGGAAACCGCGCGAAGGCTCTAAATTTAAAAGAGCTCTACGCCAACACCCGCGGCGAGGGTTTCGGCGACGAGGTCAAAAGAAGAATGCTTCTAGGCACCTTCGTGCTAAGCAGCGGCTACTACGACGCATATTACATCAAGGCACAGAAGGCAAGAGCCTTCATCAAAAGCGAATATGAGGAAATTTTAAAAGACGCCGATCTGATCTTTATGCCGATCGCGCCGGGCGTGGCATATAAATTCGGCGAGCTTAGCGATCCGCTTCGTGCATATCTTAGCGACATCTACACGATCGGCGTAAATTTAGCGGGGCTTCCCGCGATCTCCGTGCCGGTAGCGAAAAACAAAGAGGCTCTTAATATCAGCGCGCAGCTCATCGGGCGCGCTTACGACGAACAAACGGTGCTGGACGGCGGCTTGAGTTTAGAAAAAATCGTGAAAGGATAAGTATGAAGATCGTCAA
>NZ_CALEDC010000302.1 GCF_937949835.1 uncultured Campylobacter sp. | reverse complement strand
TCGCCCTGCCCAGGTGATCCAAGCTCACCGCACCGCCGCTTGCTACGTAGCGATCGATTTTATTTAGATACTCGACCGGCAGCAGCAGTTTGTCGCCGCCCTCGTAGAGTAGGGACACGAACTCCTTGCTGCGCCCCATCACCTCGATGAGCTCAAGCCCGTTAAATTTAGCGATACCGTGATCTTCGTGCACGACAAAATCGCCCACGTTTAGCTCATCCAGAGCTAGGCTCGATCTTCGCACGCGCTTTTTAGGCGCCGCTTTGTTTAGCGAAAGAATGATCCGCTCGGCGCTTATTAAATTTACGACGAAATCCTCGCGTAAAATTTCGATATTGCTAAATCCGCTAAGATCAAACGGCGCGAGCAGCGCGTCGTTTCGCGCGATCAGCGTGATAGCCTCGCTGCGGTGAAATTCAAAAAATTCCTGCGACGGCGTCACCGCGAGATCTTTAAATTTGCGCGCTGCGGGCAGCACCTCGATCGCGTCTAAAAAATCCAAATTGCGCTCGGAAAAAATTTCATCCTTTTTGATCTCGTGCAACAAGACGCAATCAAACGCGCTCACGTAATCGACGAAACCGTCGATGAACCAAAACCCTAGCGAGCCCAGATCGCGCGCTAACGCGTCGCTGTCCGCGCGCGATATCTTTTCGCTCACGCTCTCAAACTCGTCCTCGCTTAAATTTGCCAAAAACGGCGCTATCTCTGCTTGCGCAAGTTCATCTTTTTCGCTTTTTTGCGTCGCGACGTCAAAGCGCCTGATACTCTCGACCGTCTCGCCGTCGAGCAGAATTCTAACCGCGCTTTCGCTCCCTACCGAAAAAATATCGATGATCTCGCCACGGAAGCTCACCTCGCCCATGCTTTCGACGATGTCGCGCACGTCGTATCCAAGGCGCAAAATTTCCTCTTTCAGCTCGCTTAAGTTTAACTCTTCGCCAAATTTTAAATTTAGCGGGCGCAGATGGCTTGCGGCGGGGAGCTTATTTAGGATCGTGCGAACCGGCGAGATTAAAATTTTTTTGCCGCTTGCTTTGTAAAACGCGCTAAGAGCGGTGCTGATGCCTGCAAGCTCGCCCATATAGCTGCGCAGATCCTCGCCGAAGCTTGCTCTAAAATCGGGCAGGCAAAAGGCCGCGTAGCCCATAAATTTAAGCACCTGCTCGCACGTCGCAGCCTCTTTATCGTCCTCGCAGATCAAAAGCTCTTTTTGGTTTTGCAAAAAGTATTCGTAAACCTCGGCTTGCATTATTTAAACCTTTCGATCTGGTGCTGCACGACATTTGCGATCTCCTGCCACGATACGTTAGGCTCTAAGGTCGAGATATTTTTGAAATTTTGCGCGTTCCAGCTCATAAAATTTGCAGGATCGACACTTTGAGCCAAAAACCTAACTTCATAATGCAAGTGCGGACCGGTGCTGTAGCCGGTATTACCGCTATAGCCGATAAGATCGCCCTTTTTAACCCAAGAACCGGGCGTTACGACCGCGGAGCTAAGGTGGCCGTAGCGGGTCTCAAAGCCGTAATTGTGCGATAAAATCACTAAAATTCCATATCCGCTGCCACTGCCGCCTGCAAACTGCACGAAGCCCTCTGCCGTCGCAAACACCGGAGTGCCCTCGCTTGCTCGCAAGTCGATGCCGTGGTGCATCCTCATAACGCCGCTGATTGGATGAGTGCGCATCCCAAAAGGGCTAGTAACGCCGCGATACTGCATCGGAAGTCCGTTAGGCACAGCGCTAAGAATCGCGCTCGCCGTTTTTTCGCTAGCTGCGATGTGCGCGCCGGAGCCCTTTTTACGCTCCTTTTTCATCTCATTCATCGCAAGCATTACCTGGATATCACTATCCAGCCCGCCTCCATCGTCTTCGCGTCCGTCCAGCTTGGCAAGCACCTCCTCATTTTTGCCCTCAAGCGCGATATTTTGCTCTTTAAGCGCGAGATTTTCGGCGTAGAGGGTTTTGTTTAGCTCCTTTAAATTTGAGCGGTCGCTAGCGAGTTTAAATATCGCAAAAAACAAAACGAGCAGAAAAATTACGAAAAACGCGGATAAAATTTTAAGTTGAAATCTAAAATTTTCGCCAAAATACAGCGTCTTGGTGCCAAAGTGATCGCTTAGGGTAAGTTTAGTTTTAGCCACGGCGCGCCTCAAGCCATAAAATAAAATTTTCTACCAAATGAAACGAGCCGAAAACCAAATACTCCTCGTCCGCTCTAAGCTCGCCGCGAAACGGCGAATGCGGAATTTTAAGCGCGTCAAGCGCACGGGTTATCGCCTCTGCCGCCATTTCGCGATCCGCAACCTCGTAGTTAAAGATCTCCACGCGCTCTACCACGGGTGCTAAAGTCCGCAGCACCGCAGCTACGTCCTTATCGGCAAAAGCATTGTAAATTAGCACGATCTTTCTGCCCCCGTAGATTTCGGTAATTTCGCGGGCGACTTGCTGTGCCGCAAGCTCGTTGTGTCCAACATCCACGCGCAAATTCGGCGCCAAAACTTCCATCCTGCCGCGTAAATTTAGAGGCGGCAGCTGTGAAATTTCAAATTTCAAATTTAAAAATTTCATCGCGGCAAGCGCTAGAGCTAAATTTGAAATTTGAAATTTAGGCAGATTGTTGCGTGCGCAAAACTCCGCAATCTGCGCTTGCTCGCTCTTGCTTAAAAGCTCTGCTGCAAACCTCAAATGAGTTCCTTTTTGCTCTGCAATCTGCTGCGCGATACGAAGCGGAACTTCGCTCATCTCATCGCTTAAAATCGCTTCTTTATCCATCGTAATTAGCTTGGTACGGGCGATCTGCTCTAGATTTTGTCCTAGCATGCCTAAATGATCGGTGCCGATCGGTGTAAAAAGCGACAGCGTGCGCCCGAAGCTCGATGTAGCATCAAACTCGCCGCCCATCCCAGCCTCAATCACACAGTAATCGCAATCCCTAAAAAGCACTGCCGCCGCAAGCGTGAGATACTCGAAATACGAGAGGCTATCTTTAAACTCCGCGGGCAAGCTCTCTTGCAAAAACTCATGCGCGAAATCAAGCTCCTCATCCGTAGCATCGCGCCCTAGCGAAATGGGAAGCGAGCTTTGAGCGGATTTGGAATTTGATCTTAGCTGAGATTTAAAATTTTGCTCCGGTGAGAATTTTAAATTTTGCTCAGACGGCGATTTGAGATCTTGAGAATTCCATAAATTTTGTGTAGAAGCAGAATTTTGCGTATCGATCGAATTTCGCGCTATAAAATTCTGCTCGCTATAAAAATTTTGCGTGGTATAAACGGGGTTTTGCAGGGCAGAATTCTGCTCACCATGCGAATTCTGAGTGGTGGAATTTTGCAAATTAGAAATAGAAATTTGAGAGGCGGAATTTTCTCCGCTCGCAAAATTTTGCATTTTTTCGGAATTTTGTCTTTCCGTAAAATTTGACGCCGAAACGGAATTTTGTTCGTTTTTAAAATTTGAAGCGCCTGAATTTAACGCAAAAACATGGCTTTGCGCGATGCGTCCGCCTAGATAGATGCGCTCGTTGAGCCTAAAAACATGCGGGCTGGTGTAGTGCCCGACGCTAAAGCCTGCTGCGGCGATCGCGTTAGCCAAAAACCGCCCGGTGCTGCCCTTGCCGTTGGTGCCGATGATCTGAATGACGTTTTTGAGCGGAATTTTATCTTTAATGGCAGCATATGCCCGCGGGAAGCGCTCGTAGTCGATTTTTTTGTAATAAATCGGGCGATTTTGCAAAAATTCTTTAATGCTGCGCCCGCTCAAGTCTGAATCCCCTAATCGCAAGCGCCGAAATAAACTCGTCAAACGCCTGCGCAGAGGCATTTTCGATCGCCTTGTAGCGGTCCTTATCGCTAATGATCGAGCTCGTATCGTAGCTATTTTTGACTAGGCGGCTAACTTTAAAATCGTAATCGCCCACGCAATCCTTGCTGAAAATCTCGCCGTTTTTAAGCTTGGTGCTAAAATTTACGATGAGATTTGCTCGGTAGCTAGTGACATAGCCGAACTGATCGTATGAAAGCTCGCTAAAGCTTAGGCTTTTTATGCTCGCTACTACGATCGTCTGCGCCGAGTTTTTATCTGCAAGGCTCATCCCTAGGCGCTGGACTATACCCTGCCTGATCGCGTCTTTGATCGCGACGGTGTTTTGCGGATCGGTCTTGCTCATCATCACATCCACAAATACGCTTCCACTCATCGTCTCTTTCGCAATCCTTGAAACGGGCTTGTAGCCGCAGCCGATCAAAAAAATCAAACAAAAAACGGTTAAAACTTTCCTCATCTTCGCCTACTTTATCACCAAATTTACGAGCTTGTTTTTGACGTAAATTTCTTTTACGACGCTCTTGCCCTCTAGCCATTTGGCACAGTTCTGCTTCGCAAGGCTTAAAATTTCGCCCTCGCTTAGGCCTGCATCCGCTTCAAACTCGGCGCGTTTTTTGCCGTTAATCGTGACGGCAAGCTTGATCGTATCGCTCTCGAATACCTCTTCGCAAACTCTCAGCTCACCGAAATTTCGTCTTTTAAACAGCTTCTCGCTAAGCTCGGCACAGATGTGCGGCACGATAGGTTCGAGCAGGCACAAGATCACGAAGTAGCCCTCGGTGAATACATCTTTGTTACTCTGCGCGTTTAGCGCGTTTAGCGCCTCCATACACGCAGCGATTAGGGTATTAAAAGCAAAGCTGCTCTCATAAACCTGCTGCGATTTCTTGAGCGCCTCGTAAACTTTGAGGCGGGCGTATTTTTCCTCTTTATTCAAAACGGCGTGGTCGATCTGCGGAATTTTATCCGTAGCGTAGGCGTTTTCGGCGCGATCGTAGAGGCGATTTAAAAATTTATACGCGCCCTCTACCGCGCTGTCGTTCCACTCAAGCTCCTTTTGCGGAGGTGCTGCAAAAAGTATAAAAAGTCTCGCCGTATCGGCGCCGTATCTCTCGATAATATCATCGGGATCAACGGTGTTGCCCTTGCTTTTACTCATTTTCGCGCCGTCTTTTAGCACCATGCCCTGGGTTAGCAGCCGCTCAAACGGCTCGCTATCGCGCAGATATCCTATGTCGCGAAGAGCCTTTTGGAAAAATCTCGCGTATAAAAGGTGCAGGATCGCGTGCTCGATGCCGCCGATATACTGATCGACGTTCATCCAGTAGTTCACGCTTTGCTCGTCAAACGCCCGCTGCTGCCACGTCCGCTCATCGCTTGCGTAGCGCGCGAAATACCACGAACTTTCAAAAAATGTATCGAGCGTGTCGGTCTCGCGCACCCCGTCGCTACCGCATTTAGGGCATTTACAAAATTTCCAGCTAGGATGCGTATCCAGCGGATTGCCCTTACCGGTGATCTTAATATCCTGCGGAAGCTCTACGGGCAGATTTGAAATTTCCTCGCTTACCAGCCCGCATTTTGGGCAGTGGATCATCGGGATCGGCGCGCCCCAGTAGCGTTGGCGGCTCACTCCCCAATCGCGCAGTTTAAAATTTACCACGCGGCGTCCGAGCTTTAACTCCTCAAATTTTGAGATAACGGCGCTTTTTGCTTTCTCGCTATCCATGCCGCTAAATTCCGCGGAATTTACCAAAACTCCGCTCTCTACGTAAGCTTTGCTAGCGTCGTAATCGCCGTTTTTAGGCGCGATACTTTGAATGATCGGCAGGTTAAATTTCTTCGCAAACTCGAAGTCTCTCTCATCGTGCGCAGGCACCGCCATAACCGCGCCGCCGCCGTATTCGGCTAGGACGAAATTTGCGGTCCAAACAGGGATCTTTTTGCCGCTTAGCGGATGAAGCACGCTGATTCCGAGGCTCACACCGTCTTTATCGCTTGCTTGGCGTTCGCGCGGGCTTTGATTTAAAATTTCTCTCACCTTCGCCGCAGCCTGGGCGTCAAGTAAGCCTTTATCCAAAAGCCTCTTTACGACCTCGTGCTCCGGCGCAAGCGCCGCGTAGCTCATACCGTAAATCGTATCGGGGCGCGTCGTAAAAACCTTAAAGCCCTCGATGCCGCCAAGCTTGGCGCTGCTTTGCTCGTCAAATTTAAAGCTAAATTCCAAACCCTCGCTGCGCCCGATCCAGTTTTCCTGCATCGTAAGCACCTGAGCGGGCCACTTGCCCTCAAGCTGTTTTAGGCAATCCAAAAGCTCCTGCGCGTAAGCGGTGATTTTTAGATAATATCCCGGCATCTGCTTTTGCACGACCTCGTTGCCGCAGCGCCAGCATTTACCCTCTTCGACCTGCTCGTTGGCAAGCACCGTCTGATCGTGCTCGCACCAATTGACCACGGCGCTTTTTCTATAGATAAGCCCTTTTTCAAAAAGTTTGATGAAAAATTCCTGCTCCCAGCGCGTATAAAGCGGATCGGAGGTAGCAAGCATACGACGAGCCGAAAAGCTAAAGCCAAGGCGGTGCAGCTCGTTTTTCATATAATCGATATTTTCGTAGGTCCAAGTTTTGGGATGAGTGCCGTGTTTGATCGCCGCGTTTTCCGCAGGCATTCCGAAGCTATCAAAGCCGATCGGCTGAAGCACGTTGTATCCGCGCAGCCTGTAGTAGCGGCTCAAAGCGTCGCCGATGCTGTAGTTTCGCACGTGCCCCATATGGATGCGACCGCTTGGGTAAGGAAACATCGAAAGGATATATTTTTTAGGCAGGCTATAATCGTCCTTAGGCTCGAAAACTCCCTCTTCGTCCCAAATTTTCTGCCATTTAAGCTCAATACTTTTACTATCGTAAGGCATTTTGCGCTCCTAGAATTCGTCTTTAGTTTTTGCCGACTCAATCGCTATTAAAATTAGCGAGAAAAAGTTTGCAAGTAGCGCGCCGATCGCAAGCGAGGTCACGATCGACAGATCTCCCGGCGCTACTACAATCAAAACGAACGCCGGTATGAGATGCAGATCCGCTACGAGCGAGCTTGCAAAAAGCTCAGCTGCTAGCATATTTCGCACGCCTACCTTCAAAAGCGTCGAGACTGCATTCACGCTGGTTGCTATGAAAAGTAAAATTTCATTCTTCTCATACAAAAACCCGCCTATCGTAGTCATACTCATCAGCGCAAAAAATATGTAAATTACCCTTCCCCAGTTCATCTTCTATCCTTACACCGTGCCTTTTTCATACATGGCGCGATTCTTTTCTTTCTCTTTGATACGGCGCTGTTTTTCAGCCAAAAACGCGCGGTACTTCTCGACATTAAATTTAAACAAAATCAGCATCGGAGCAGCTACAAATACGGAGCTGAATGTTCCTGCTATGACGCCTATTAGCATCACGAAGCTAAAGCCGTGGATCATCTCGCCGCCCCAGACGAATAAAATCACGATGACGATGAGAGTCGTAAGCGAAGTAAGCAGCGTGCGCGATAGCGTGTGGGAGATTGATTCGTTTATAACCTCGTCAAGCTTAATCGATTTACTATCTTTTACACCTTCTCGAATTCTATCGAAAACAACGATGGTATCGTTAAGCGAGTAGCCCATTATAGTTAGCAGTGCGGCTAGAATTTCAAGGTTGAAATCCACGCCGGCTAAAATCATCGCGCCTACGGCGACTACGACGTCGTGCAGATCCGATAGTACGGCTGCAATCGCAAATCTCCACTCAAACCGCAGGGTGATATAAACCAAAATGAGCGCAAACGACACGCATACCGCTAAAATTCCGTTTGTGCGAAGCTCCTCGCCGACTTTAGGACCTACGATATCGACCTTGCGAATGTCGAAGTTTCCGCTGCCTTGCAAAATTTTTTGCGCCGCTAAAGCAGGATTATCGCCCAGTTCACTCGCAGCGCCTGAATATCTAATCGTGACCTCTTGATCGCTACCGAATTCCGTAACGTTGATATTGCCTAAATTTGCCGCTTCGAAGCGCTTTCTGATCTCATCAAGCGGTGCTTTAGCGTCGTATTTAACCTGAATGAGCGTACCGCCGCTAAAATCGATGCCGTAATTAATGCCCTTAATGAAAAATAGCGCAATAGAGCCTATTATCAAAACAGCAGAAAGCGCAAAGGTAAAATATCTAAATTTCATAAAATCATAAATTTTGCCCTTATCGAACACTTGCATTTGCGCCTCCTCTTACTTTATAACCGAGCCAAAGCGCGGTATTTTTGCTCTTTTCCATCTTATCCATTACTAGCTCAAACATTCCGTGAGTGCCTAAAATAGCCGTTATCATCGACGCTACGATACCGATACTCATCGTGACGGCAAAGCCCTTCACTGGACCCGTGCCGTAAGCATAAAGCGCAGCAGAAGTAATTAGCGTAGTGATATTTGAATCCACGATCGCGCTCATCGCGTTTTCATAGCCTTTATTTATACTTTGGCGGATTGAAACTCCCGTCCTTAGCACCTCTCTAACGCGCTCGTTAATGATGACGTTCGCATCTACCGCCATTCCGATAGTTAGTACGATTCCAGCCATTCCAGGAAGCGTCAAAGTAGCGCCGAATAGCGCCATACAAGCTATCAAAAACAAGATATTGACCGTAAGCGCGATATCGGCAAAAAGTCCCGCTACGCCGTAGTATAAAATCATAAAGATCAAAATCGCAACCGCTGCAAGACTAAGCGCCGCCATACTTTTATCGATGCTATCTTGTCCTAGGCTAGGGCCGATGCTGCGTGTCTCTGAGACTTTAACAGGAGCCAAAAGCGCGCCGCTTCTAAGCGCAATCGCTACGTCGTGCGCCTCCTCGACGCTAAATCCGCCGCTGATCTGACCGCTACCGCCGCCGATACGCTCGTTAATGCGCGGCGCGGAGTAAACCTTGCCATCAAGCACGATAGCTAGACGCTTACCGACGTTTTTGCCGGTAAAATCGCCAAAAATTTGAGCGCCTTGAGAGTTCAGCGTAAAATTTATGATCGGCTGGTTGGTGTGCTGATCGAAGGCAACCTTCGCATCGACCAGCATCGCGCCATCAAGCACTGGAATTTCGTTTATGAGATACTTGTAATTCGGATTTTTAACGTCCGGGTAGATCACGTCGCCGTAAGCTCTGGCATCCGCTGCGCTGATAGTCTGCGCGCGGTCTTGGCGCACGTCGTCCACCGCCATAAGCTGCAAGTGAGCCGCTTTGGCGATCAGATCCTTGGCGCGCTGCTCATCCGCTGCACTTTTGACACCAGGAAGCTCAACCAAAATATAGCTCTCGCCCTGCTTTGCTACTGTAGGCTCCGCAAGTCCGAATTGATCCAAACGGTTGCGGATAGTTTCTACGGCCTGTTCGATCGCGTATTTTTTAGTCGCTTCGACCTCCTCAGGCGTTAGTGTGACGCGGTATTTTTCGCCAGATTTTTGAATGTCTAATCCGCTTGCGGCACTATGCAAAATCGCATCAAATTTAGAGGCCTCGTCCGCGTCTAAAATTTCAAACTCAAACGAATCGCCTTCCAATTTTAGCCCATCCATCAGCAGATCATCGCGCTTGGCGGCGTAATTGACGCTCGCGGCGATCGATTTGATCTTTGAAACGACCGCCTCGTCGCTTTGAACTTCCAAAAGCATATGCAGGCCGCCTTGCAGATCCAAACCCAAGTTTATCTTGCTTCCCTTTTCGGTCTGAAAGATCGAAGGCGCGGCAAAAATCGCCGAAAAAATTACCGCAGCCAAAAAGATCAGCAGACGGTATGAAATTTTACTGCTCATCTAATTTTCTTGCCACAAATTGTTTATCCAGCTCAACCATGACCTCATCGTTAAGCTTAACTGTGATAAAATCATTGTTTGTTTTCACGACCGTGCATTTTATGCCACCGCTAGTTATGATCTTATCGCCTTTGCCGAGCGCATCGACCATCGCTTTATGATCCTTGGCCTGCTTTTGCTGCGGTCTGATAATCAAAAAATACATAATCGCGAAGATTACGACGATAGGCAGGATTGATGCAAAGAAGTTTCCTTGTTCCATGTGTTTCCTTCATTAGAAATTTAAAAAGTAGCTATTTTACATTAAGTTACATAAATAAAGGCTTTGTTCTTGCCCTTGCGCTTTCAAATTTTATTTTCGTAGAAATTTTAAGCTCTAAATTTGACAGCTTAGGCGCTTTGGCGGCGGAATTTTTCTCGCCTCTAATTGCGATAGCAGCACTTTTTTATCTACTAAAAGCAAGCAAGGCGGAGTGGTTTTGGTGCGGATTTTTTATCGGCGCGCTGTGGATGCACTGGATCAGCTTCAGTCTGATCTATTTCGATCTTGCGTTTTTGATCCCGCTTGAAATTCTTGGAATTTGCCTCGTTTATGCCTTTATTTTCCGCATCTTTGCGATCTTTGACGCGCCGGTTTTGCGCGCTGCCTGCCTTTTAATTCTAAAATTTATCCACCCTTTCGGCTTTGATTGGCTAAATTTTGAACTGCTGCTAAGCCATGGAATTTTCAGAGCCGATCTTAGCGCGCTGGCTCTGATTTTAGCAGGGCTTTGCTCAGTTTTGTATCTACATGGGCGCAGCGCGGCGGCTAAGCTTAATGCCACGATCTTTGCGGTATTTTTGATCTGCGCGCTGCAATTCAGCCAAAAAGAGCCCGAGCCGCTACCGATTAAAATTTCACTCGCAAACACCGATATTTCGCAGCATGACATCTGGGCGAAAGATAAAATTTTATCCGCCGCGTTGGCAAATTTGGCTCGGATTGATGATGCGATCGCAGAGGGACAAGACGCGATAATTTTGCCCGAGAGCGCCTTTGCGATGCCGCTAAATTTAGAAAACGTGCTAGTTGAAGCCCTAAAAGAAAAATCGCGCGCAATTACTATCGTAGCGGGCGCGGAGGCGTATGAGAACGGGAAATTTTACAACAGCGCCTATCTTTTTGCGAACGGGGAAATGAAGCGCTTCGATAAGCACATTTTGGTGCCGTTTGGCGAAATGGTTCCGCTGCCCGAATTTGCGCGAAATTTTATCAACCGCGTGCTGTTAGGCGGCGCGACCGATTTTTCGACGGCTAGTGGCTTTAGCGACTACGAGCTTGGCGGGCGAAGCGTAAGAAGCGCCGTTTGCTACGAGGCTACGCGCGCAGAGCTTTACGAGGGCTCGCCCAAATACGTCGTAGCGATCAGCAATAACGGCTGGTTCGTGCCGAGCTACGAGCCCTATTTGCAGCGCCTCATAATCCGCTACTACGCGAGCTTGCACGGCACATTGATCTATCACGCCGTAAACGGCAGCGCTAGCGAAATAATCGCTCCGAAAAAGATCTGGATAAACCGCCTTAAAGATCATCTAAAATAGCCTAAAAAGTTATTTTTAAACGACTTTTAGGTAATATTTTAAAATTTTATTAGGAGCTAAATTTATGGCTAAATACAATCGCATACTCGTAAAATTTTCGGGTGAAGCGCTAGCGGGAGAGAACGGCTTTGGGATTGACAGCGAAATTTTAAAATTTATCGCCAAAGAGATCAAGCAGCTCGTAGAGGGCGGCATCGAAGTAGGCATCGTAATCGGCGGCGGCAACATCATAAGAGGCGTAAGCGCCGCAGCTAGCGGTATCATCAAACGCACCAGCGGCGATCATATGGGTATGCTAGCCACCGTCATCAACGCAATCGCGATGAGAGAGGCGCTAGAATACGCAGGCATGGACGTACGCGTGCAAAGCGCGATAAAGATGGAAGCGATCTGCGAGACCTTCATCATCGGCCGCGCCAAAAGGCACCTCGAAAAAGGTCGCGTCGTGATCTTTGCCGCGGGCACGGGAAATCCATTCTTCACGACCGATACTGCGGGCACTCTCCGCGCGATCGAGATCGGAGCCGACGCTATCATAAAAGCCACCAAGGTAATGGGGATCTACGACAAAGATCCGCAAAAATTTAAAGACGCCAAATTGCTTTCCAAAGTCACTTACGATCAAGCCCTGCACGAC
This sequence comes from uncultured Campylobacter sp., assembly GCF_937949835.1. Classification (GTDB taxonomy): domain Bacteria; phylum Campylobacterota; class Campylobacteria; order Campylobacterales; family Campylobacteraceae; genus Campylobacter_B. Next base: position 5,283 of record NZ_CALEDC010000302.1, on the reverse strand, counting down.
AACATCAGGGTGATGGACGATACGGCTATCGCGCTTGCTAAAGACAATGCGCTTCCGATCATCGTGTGCAATATGTTTAAGAGCGGAAATTTATACAAAATCGTCGATGGCGGAGATCTAAGCTCCTGCTCGATCGTAAAAAACTGAAATTTTAAATTTAAGGAGAATTGATGAGAACCGAACAAATAGTAGCCAAGGCTTTAAAAGTAACGGGTGGAGACCGATATAAGCTATCTTTGATGATAAGCAAACGCGCCGAGCAGCTAGCTGCGGGCGAACCGCCGCTGATAGAGAATGTAGATACTCGCAAGATGAAATTTGCCGATATAGCAATCTTGGAACTAGCCGAAGGTAAGATCGCATTAGATGGAATCGTTGACAAGGATTAATGATAACTTCTTAGAAAGTCTCATCGACGATGTCGTCGATACCAAAGACATTCAAAGCGCCAAGCAGCTGCTTTATAATCTAAAAGAGCCCACTCCGCTGCTGGTGGATGCTATAAATTTATGCATCGCTCAGCATGACGGGCAGTTTCGCAAAAGCGGCGAGCCGTATGCGATCCATCCGATTTTGGTAGCCTGCTTCGTATCTTTTATGGGCGGAGACGACGCGATGGTGATATCTGCGCTACTACACGACGTAGTAGAGGATACAGATTACAGCATCGAGCAGGTTAGACAAAGATTCGGCGACGAAGTAGCCAAAATCGTAGAAGGGCTTACTAAAATCGTAAACATCAGGGAGGATAAACTGGCTCCATCCGGCGATAGTAACGCCAAGCTTCGCACCACCGCACTTACCTTCCGCAGGATGCTGATGATCTCCATTAACGATCAGCGCGTTTTGGTAGTCAAGCTCTGCGATAGGCTGCACAATATGCTAACCCTAGACGCACTTCGCCCAGATAAACAAAAACGTATCGGCGAGGAGACGCTTTTGGTTTACGCGCCGATCGCGCACAGGCTTGGAATTTCATCAATCAAAAACGTGCTTGAAGATCTTAGCTTCAAATACGTCATGCCTAAAGAGTATTCGGCGATCGCCGATTACGTCGAAGAGCATAAGCAGCAGCTTCAGATGAGCTTGAGCAAATTTAGCGAAAAGATCAAAGAGTATATGCTTTCAAACGGCTTTAGTGAAGGTAGCTTTGAGATCCAAAAGCGAATGAAGCACTACTACTCGATCTTTTTAAAGATGCAGCGCAAAGGAATTTCGATCGAGGAGGTGCTTGATCTTTTGGCTATCCGCATCATCGTGCAAAAGCCGATGGATTGCTACTTGGCGCTTGGTATAATCCATACTAAATTTAATCCGCTCATATCGCGCTTTAAGGATTATATCGCGCTTCCGAAGCAAAACGGATATCAGACGATCCACACGACCGTTTTTAATGAAAGTATGATCGTAGAGGTGCAGATCCGCACCTTCGATATGCACAACACCGCAGAATTCGGCGTCGCAGCGCACTGGAAGTATAAATATAGCGGCTCGATCAATCCGAAGCTTGATTGGCTAAACGACATCGGCATGCAGGAAGAGGACGACGCCAACGCCGAGGATCTTTACGAATACGCTAAAGACAGCCTCTACGTCGAGGATATCGCCGTATATTCGCCCAAGGGCGGAATTTTTACATTGCCGCGCGGTGCTACGGCGCTTGATTACGCCTACGAGATACACTCTCAAGTGGGCTTAAAAGCGACCGAGGCCTTCATAAACCGCGTCAAGGTGCCGCTTCTAACGGAGCTTAAAAACGGAGATATCGTTCATATCATCACCGGAAGCGAGCCACACTACCGCTGCAGCTGGCTAAGCTCGGTCAAAACTGGCAAGGCGCGCGCGACGATAAAGGCATTTTGCAAGCAAAAGATCAGAGATATAAATTTTGAAGTAGCGATTAAAATTTTATGCGCGATCTTTACGACGAGCAAGGAGAGCATTTTAAGCTGGCTTGAAAAAGAAAATTTAAGCAAAAAGATCGGCAAAGCAGCCTATGACTCGGTATTTTTAAAAGACGTCGTAAATGCGCTGAAAAAATACCCGCTCAAAGAGAAATTTTTCAATATGAAATTTCGCAGCAAGTATGAGATCGAGAAGCAAAAATTTGACAACATCGTGGTGTATTCAAATTTTAAAATCGACGAGGTCGAGTTTGATTACTGCTGCAACCCAAAGCGCGGTGACGACATCATCGGCTTTCGCAACGGACACGGCGTGACGGTGCATCATAAGCTGTGCGAACGCGCAAGCGAGCTAATCAAAACCGATGAGATGATCTTCGTAAAATGGACGCGCAATGCGCCGCACCGCTACAAGATCATATTAAATTTAGAAAACAAGCGCGGCTCGCTGGCGACGTTTTTGAACTATTTAGTCAAGCTCGAGGTCGATCTAGTGTCGATAAGCCTCAACGAAAATAGCGAAACGACGTCGGATTATTTTGAGATCATCATCGAGCTAAACGAAAATTTAGACTCCACGGAGATTAAAGATAAACTCAAAAACCGCTTTAAAATCGTGGATTTCGTATCGCTTACGGACGTATATAAAAACTAAATAAGGGAGAGCAAATGGCTGACATTCAAGGCATTATGGAAAATTTTAAGCGCGGCGTCGCGGAGATCATCGGCGAAGAGCAGATCGAGGCGCTGATTAGGCGCTATTACGACAGCGGCGAGGTCTTTTACGTCAAAATCGGCATGGATCCCACTGCTGCGGATCTACACCTAGGACACGCCGTCGTTCTAAATAAGCTTGCGTTTTTACAAAACCACGGCGCGATCGTGCAGTTTCTAATCGGCGATTTTACCGCTCAAATCGGCGATCCTACAGGCAAGAGCGAGACTCGCAAAAAGCTAGCGCGCGAAGTTGTGCTTCAAAACGCCAAAACCTACGAGCAGCAGGTCTTTAAAATTTTAAATCCTGCAAAAACCAAGGTGATGTTTAATTCCGAATGGACCAACCGCCTGGGTGCTAGCGGTATGATCGAGCTATCAAGCACTTTTAATGTTGCCAGGATGCTCGAGCGCGACGACTTTGAGAAGCGCTACAAGGCAGAGCAGCCGATCAGCATCAGCGAGTTTATGTATCCGCTACTGCAAGGATACGACAGCGTTTGCATGAAATGCGATATAGAATTCGGCGGCACCGATCAGAAATTTAATCTTTTAATGGGTCGCCAGCTGCAAAGAATTTATGATGTCGGCAAAGAACAAAGCGTCGTGATGATGCCGCTTTTGGTAGGTACCGACGGCACGAATAAGATGAGCAAGAGCCTGGGTAACTACATCGGCGTAACCGATACGCCGCACGATATGTACGGCAAGGTGATGAGTATCAGCGATGCGTTAATGTGGGATTGGTATAATCTGTTAAGCCAAAAAAGCAGCGAAGATATTGAGCTAATAAAAGGCTTCGTGGCGGATGGTTCGATCCATCCCAAGGCGGTTAAGGAGGAGCTTGCCTCCGAGATCGTCACGCAATTTTATGACGAAAACACCGCCTTTGAAGCCAAGCAGGAATTTGACCGCGTCCACGGTGCCGGCGAGCTTCCTAGCGAGATCAAGGAATATCACGTAAGCTCGCCTGCATGGATTGTAAAGGCGCTCATCAGCTGCAAGCTCGCAGTCTCTAGCTCGGATGCGCGCAGGTTGATAAAATCAAACGCCGTCAGTATCGATCAAAATAAAATTTTAGATGAGCAGCTTCAGCTTAGCTCGGGCGAATATACACTCCAAGTAGGAAAGAAAAAATTCGCTAAATTAAAGGTGGATTAATGAGTATAAAGATAGGCAAACACGAGATTGCGCACCCGATAATTCAAGGCGGCATGGGACTTGGTATCAGCTGGGACAAGCTAGCCGGCAATGTCAGCCTAAACGGCTGTCTAGGCGTCATTAGCTCGGTCGGCACCGGCTACTACGAAAATCTTAAATTTGCCAAAAAATCGCTCGAGGGCAGACCCTATCAAAGCGAGAATTTTTATAGCAAAGAGGCGCTTTTTGCCATCGTGCAAAACGCCCGTAAAATTTGTGGCGATGCGCCTTTGGGGATGAACGTAATGTGCGCGGCGAACGACTACGAGCGCATCGTGCGCGACACATGCGAGGCGGGTATCGACATCATCATAAGCGGCGCGGGACTTCCTACCAATCTGCCGGAATTTACGGCAGATTTTCCGGACGTCGCGCTCGTGCCTATCGTCTCCTCCGCCAAGGCTCTTAAAATCATCGCCAAACGCTGGAAGCAGCGCTACGACAGAATTCCCGACGCCGTAGTGCTCGAAGGCCCTCTTAGCGGCGGACATCAGGGCTTTACCTACGAGCAGTGCGGCGATCCGGCGTTTGCGCTGGATAATCTAATCCCGCAAGTAAAAGCAGAAATCTCGCAATGGGGCAGTTTCCCGCTATTCGTCGCAGGCGGAATTTGGGATAAGAGCGACATAGATCGCGTGAAATCTTTGGGCGCGGATGGCGTGCAGATGGGTACGCGCTTCATCGGCACCTTTGAATGCGACGCCGCGGAGGAATTTAAGCAGGTGCTTCTTAATGCCAAAAAAGAGGACATCCGGCTTCTAAAATCGCCCGTAGGCTACCCTGCGCGCGGAATTCATACCAATCTGCAAGATATGATCGCCGCAGGCACGGCACCTAAGATCCGCTGTATCAGCAACTGCGTAAGCCCTTGCGAGCGCGGCAAAGGCGCTAATGCCGTAGGATACTGCATCGCCGACCGCTTAAGCGACGCATATCTAGGCAGAACGCAAAGCGGTCTGTTTTTTACCGGCGCGAACGGATGGCGATTAAACGAGATAATATCCGTGAAGGAATTGATAGAAAAACTTGTAAATGGCGAAGATAGTTAAAATTTTTCTAATCGCAGCTTTTAGCTGCGTATTGGCGTTTGGAGCTTCCAGCGAGGCGTTTTTTGCGAAATTCGACAAGGATTTCATCGTAGCGACGCCAAATTATAAGCGCTCGCTGCACAAGGAGCTAAAATCGCTCTACCAAGGCGCGTCCGATAAAGAAGTCCGCATCAAAGCGCTAAAGAGGCTGGTTTACAGCTCGAAAAATTTAGGACTCGACTCCTCGCCTTATGAATCTGCGCTAGCCAAATTACAGGGCAAAGCAAGCGATAGCAGCACGAATTCTAAAAAACTCAAAGATGAAAACGCAAAAAATTCCAAAAGCTCGGACGAGAAAAATGCTTCAAATTTAGCGCATAACCCCAAAGCCTCCGCCTCTAAAAATTCTAAGAATTCAAAAAATTCCACTTCCAAAA
>NZ_CALEDC010000301.1 GCF_937949835.1 uncultured Campylobacter sp. | reverse complement strand
CAGAGCCCGGCTCGTGATTTTGCGAAAAAGCGGGCTTTGCATTTGAGATAAAGCTCTCGCCGTTTGCGTTTAAATTTAAAGCAGGGTTTTGGGTTTTAAATTTTAAATTTAACGAGCGCGCGCGCCTTTGCCGTACGCACCAGATGAACGCAAACGCCCCGAGATTTGCCACGGCATATAGTATCCAGTAGGTGAAAAGCGCCGCATTTGCCTGCGTCGAGCCGATCACGATCGCGCAGAGTACGAAGCCTGCGTGCGAAACGGAGCTGAAAGCCAGCATCCGCTTGACGTCGCGCTGCACGAGCGCCATGAGGTTCGCTAAGCTCATCGTAACCACCGCTACGGCGTAGAGCACGATGTTTAGCCACTGCACGCCGATACTTCCCAGCGCCTCAAACAGCCTGATCGCCACGACAAAGCCCGCGATCTTAGGCACTACGGACATGAAGCCCGCCATTGCGGAGCTCGCGCCCTCGTAAACGTCGGGCGTCCAGGTATGAAACGGGATCAGCGAGAGCTTAAATCCTATCGAGACGATCATAAATGAGCAGGCGGCGAAAAGTAGGACGCTGGTTTGTAAATTTGAACTCTTAGCGATCTGCGCGATATTTGAAATTTCCATAGAGCCGGTCGATAGAAAAAACATCGCCGCGCCGAATGCGAAAAATCCCGATCCCATCGCGCCCATGATGAAATATTTTAGCGCCGCTTCGATTGATCTGGCGCGATTATGCAATGCGATGAGCGTATAAAGCGCCAGCGAGCCCGTCTCAAGCCCCACGAGGATCATCATTAAGCTTTCGCTCGCGACCATAAACTCATAGCCCACGAGCACGAATAAAAACAGCACGAAAAATTCCGCGGTATGGTACTCATGCGCGCTTCTTGCACCCAAAGATAGAAAGATGAAAAATATCGAGCCTGCGAGCATGATAAGCATCGATAGCGTCGCGATTCCGTCCACCAGCATCACGTCAAAAAGCCCGCGTATGCCGCTGTTGTATCCGAAAACAAGCCCGAAGCCCAGAGCTAGCGCCAGTATCGTGATGACGGCGTAAAATTTATACGATAGCGTGCGCGCAAAAAGCGAAACCGCGAGCATCAGTAGGGCAAATCCTCCGAGTATCGCCATAGGCGCGATCGAGGCTAAATTTAAAAGATTATTTTGCATCGCTTCTTACCTTAAAATTTGCTTTTTCCATATAGGCGCGGGTCGCGGTTTGAGAGGCTTTGTTAAACATCAGCTCAAGGCTTTGCGTCACGCTAGGCTCGATACTCTTTAGCATCAAATTCGGCGCTACGCCAAGCGCTACCACTAGCACGCAGATCGGAACGATAGAGCAAAGCTCGGTTCTATTTAGATCGCTTAGCTTTTTATTTTCCTCATGCACGATCGCGCCGAAGAAGGTCTTTTTATAAAGATTCATCGAATAGATCGCGCCCATTATTATGCCGAGTCCGCCCAAAAGCGCGTAGCTAAAGCTTATTTTAAAAATCCCCGCAAGGCTTAGGAATTCTCCCACGAAGCCGATCGTAAGCGGAAGGCCTATCGAGCCTAGCAGCACGACGCAAAAGCAAAACGCATAAAGCGGCATCACCCGCGCAAGCCCGCCGAACTCGCTGAAAAGCTTCGTGTGCCTGCGGTCGTATAAAAAGCCTACGAGCATAAAGAGCCCGCCGCTTACGATACCGTGGCTTATCATCAAAAATACCGCGCCGCTAATTCCTTCGCGGCTCATTGAAAAAATTCCTAGCATTATGACGCCCATATGCGCGATCGAGCTATACGCGATTACCTGTTTGATGTCCTTTTGCGCAAAGGCGATGAAGCTCGCATAGATGATCATAACGATCGCTACGGCGCACATCATCCCGCTAAAATGCACGCTCGCGTCGGGAAATAGCGGCAGCGAAAATCGCACGAAGCCGTAGGTGCCCATCTTAAGAAGCACTGCAGCAAGCAGTACAGAGCCTATCGTAGGAGCCTGTCCGTGCGCATACGGCAGCCAGGTATGAAAAGGAAAGCAAGGCGTCTTGATCGCAAAGGCGAGCGAAAATGCCAAAAATAGAGGAATTTGCGTGCTAAGCGGCAGCGACAGGCTCTGCCAGTCTAGGATATTAAAGCTGTACTCGCCCGTAGCCTCGTGATAGAAATAGCTCATCGCTACGAGTCCAACGAGTAGAAACATCGAGCCTAGGAAGGTGTAGATGAAAAATTTTACCGCGGCGTAAATTCTCTTGCCGCTGCCCCACGCGCCGATGATGTAGAGCATTGGAATTAGCGAAAGCTCCCAAAAGATGTAAAACAAAATCGCATCTAGCGCCACGAAAACGCCCACCATCGTCATCTCTAAAAATAGAATGCAGATGATTAAATTTTTGGCGCGCTCTTTGATACTTAGACTAAGCAGCGCTAAAAATGTAACCAGCGTGCTTAGGATCACTAAAAACAGCGAAATTCCGTCCACGCCGATGAAGTAGTTGATGCCGTATTCGCTTATGAAAGGGTGCAGCACGCTAAACGCGATGCCGTCCACCGGCTCGTAGAGTATCCACAAAACGAGCGAAAGCACGAACTCTATGAAGCTCATCGTAACGGCGTAGGTCTTGATGCTCGCTTCGTCGATCAAAAAGCCCAAAACCGCAGCTACCGCCGGAAAAAATATAACCAAACTTAAAAAGTATTCCATGCCCACCTCACAGCGCAAACGCCAAAATCAGCAAAATGAAAGATCCCAAAACCATCCACCTTAAATTTGCGCTCAAATCTCCGCTATTGCTTACGCGATCCGCACCCTCGCCGCTTTTTACCGCGATGCGAGCGATCAGATCGACGCTGGCGTCTATGATCGCGCCGTCGCATTTAGCGCAGATCTCGCTAAGCTTAGCGTATCCGCGCACGATCACGCGCTCGTAAATTTGCGGGATAAAATACTGCGCGATCAAAATTTTATAAAATTTGCAGTTCTTTAAATTTTGGCTAAATTTACCCTTGCCGTATGTCCAAATCGTGCCGATCGCCACCGCGCTTATCATCGCTAGCGTTAGGGCGATCAAAATTACCTCCACGCCGTGCGGGATCGAAGCTTTAAAGCCCGGCAGTATGCTAAGCACAAACTCTGCAAAATCGTGCTCGAAAAAGCCCGCTATCACCGCAGGCACGGCTAACACGCCCATCGCGATAAGGGCGAAGCCTTTCGCCTCGTGCGGATGGTGCGAGTATTTTGCCTTACCGAAAAACACGAGCATTATTAGGCGCACGCTGTAAAATGTCGTCATCGTAGCGCCCGCAAACAGCAGCGCCCAGATAAAATACGCGTCCGCGCTCCACGCCGCTTCTAAAATTTTATCTTTTGAGAAAAAGCCCGCGAACGGATAAAATCCGCAAAGCGCGAGCGAGCCTACACACATTAAAATCGCCGTAGGCCGCATAAACTTATATAATCCGCCCATATTTTGGATATTTAGATCATCCTTCATCGCGTGCATTACGTTGCCCGCGCCCAAAAATAGAAGCGCCTTGAAAAACGCGTGCGTCGCCAGATGAAATAGCGCGATCCAATACGCCCCGAGCCCCGCGGCTACGAACATATAGCCAAGCTGCGAAAGCGTGGAGTAGGCGATGATTTTTTTAAGATCGTTATGAACCAGCGCCATCGACGCCGCAAAGACCGCCACGAAAGCGCCTAGGCAGACGATAAAGCCGCTTACTTCGGGCGCGAGCGCGAAAATCGCATTTGCGCGGATCACCAGATAAACGCCCGCCGTAACCATCGTCGCTGCGTGAATGAGCGCGGATACGGGCGTCGGACCCGCCATCGCGTCGGCTAGCCAGGTATGGAATGGAAACTGCGCGCTTTTGCCCATCGCACCGATAAATAAAAGTGCGGCGACCAGGGTTAAAATTTCAGGCTCCAAGCCCGCTGCGTTCGCAAACACCACCTCGTAGCGCAGCGAGCCGAAATTTAAATAGATCAAAAAAATTCCAAGCAGCATCCCAAGATCTGCGATGCGGTTCATTATGAAAGCCTCGTTGGCGCACCAGCTGTAACCCTCCCTATCATACCAAAAGCCGATCAGCAGCCACGAGCAGAGTCCGACCCCCTCCCAGCCGATGAAAAGCCCTAAAAAATTATCGCTCGTTACCAAAACCAGCATCGAAAATACGAAAAGCCCCAGGAAGCTGAAAAATTTAGCGAAGTTTTCATCATCCCACATGTAGTAGATCGAATACACATGCACGACGCTGGATACGATGCCTACGACCACCATCATCACCGCACTTACGCTATCTATGAGAAAGCTAAATTTTGCGTCCAAAAATCCCGTGTTTATGAAATCGGCTAAATTTACGCTGATTAGGCGGTTGTCAGAGACGAGCTCCATCAAAGCAAGCGACGCGATAGTGCTTAAAATCACCAGCGCCGAGCAGATTACGCCAATAAACATCTTGTCTTTGGCGCGAATGAAAACGCCTGCGAAGATCGCCGAGGCAAGCGGTGCGAAAAGGGCGATTAAAAGCCACACAAAAACAGTATCAAGCATCCGGTCCATCCTTGGAAGGATTTTTAAAATTTACGAAGCTGTCAAGTTCGATGCTGCCCGTTTTCTTATACCACAAGATGAGTAGTCCAAGCCCCACGGCCATCTCGCTCGCAGCGATTGCGACGATGAAAAGTGCAAAAATTTCGCCGTTTATGTTGTCGTAAAATTTCGCCACGGCGACGAGGGCTAAATTTGCGGCGTTTAATAAAATTTCGCTCGAAAAAAAGAGCATTATCAAATTTCTTCGCTTCATCATACCCGCAAGCCCGAGCCCAAACATCATCGCAGCAACGATCAGATAGTGATTTAGACTCATTTTATCCCTCGCTCTCTTCGTATGTCAGGCTTGCGTCCATCTGCTTATGCGCAAGCACGATAGCGCAGATCATCGCCACGAGCAGCATCACGGCTGCAAGCTCGAAAATCGCCAGATATTTCGTAAAGATAATCATCCCAAGCGCCTCGGTATCGTCGGTGTTTAAAATTTTAAGCGTTTCTACGTTGTTCGCAACCACCGCGCCAAGCACGATAATCACGAGCAAAAATGCGATCACGCCGCTAAGCGCGAAAAATAGCCTTGCCCCTTTTTTGGGCTCGCTTACGTTTTTATCCGCGCCTAAAAACATCAGCGCGAAGCCGTAAAGCACGATCACGGCGCCCGTGTAAACTATGATCTGCACTACGCCTAAAAACTCCGCATCCAGCAAGAAGAAAAATCCGCTCATAAATACCATACCGCCAGCCAGCGCGCTAAGGGCGTAAAGGACGTTTTTGCTAAAAACGCTGATGCCGAAAAGTGCCAGGCAAACCGCGCTGAAAAAATAAAATGCAAGCGTTTGTATCATTGCTCCTCCCCCTGCGCGGCGGAATCTTCTGCGCATTGCGAGGCGGAATTTTCTTTGGAATTTCGCTGCGAATCAAGCGTGGAATTTCGAGCGTCCGTAGCAGAATTTTCTTTAGAATTTTTGGCGTCTGCGGCGGAGCTTTCCTTTAAGCTTGCCCGCTTGGCGTTTTGCCGCTCGGTTAAAATTTCGCCGCTTAATCCCGCACCCTTTGAAAATAGAATTTTATCGCTAGAGGCGCCCTCTTTTTTAAAGCTTTCCGCGGCGCTGCTTTTTAAATTTGAACCCGCACTCTTTAAGCTTAGCTCGTCGCTTGCGGCGTCGCTTTTTATATAGGCATTCGGCGTCATCTTGATCCGCGCGCCCGCGTTTTCATCCAGGCTGCCGTAGCCCGCAAACTCCTGCGCCACGCCGTTTAAACATAAATTTTCGCCGCGAATCAAAAGATCCTCTTTGAAGCCGTAGTATGCCCGCTGTTCGCTCGCAAGCTCGTATTCGCAGCCGTGCACGATAGCGATCTCGGGGCAGACGTCCGCGCAAAGCCCGCAATAGACGCAGCGCCCTAAATTTATCGAGTAGTTATCTACCTTTTTGCGGCCGTCGGCGCCGAGGCTGGTCTCCATCGCAATGCAGTTCGCCACGCAGATCTTCTCGCACAAGCCGCATCCGATGCAGCGTTCGCTGCCGCTTTCGAGCAGGCGCATTAGCTTATGCACGCCGCGGTATCTAGGCGGCATAACAAATTTTTCCATAGGATACCGAAGCGTGTGCGAGCCGCCGCGCTTAAACATATTTTTTAGCACCACCCACAGCCCCACGAAAAGCTCTCCGTTAAAGGTGCGGGAGAGGAATCTGCGCAGCTTATCGCCACCGGATTTAATAGGGGCTCGTTTGTCGATCTGAGCGTATCTTGCCATCGCACCCCTCCTTAAACGATCGCTAGCGCGGTAATTAGCATGCAAGCAAGAGCTAACGGCATGCAGACTTTCCAGCAAAGCCCCATCAGCTGATCGGGGCGCAGATGCGGCCACGCCGCGCGCGCCCATAGGAAGCAGAAAAACACGAGGCTTGATTTTAATATCATCATAATGCCGCCGGGGATAAACCAAAATGCGTTGAATCCGCCCAAAAACAGTAGCGTCGTGACGACGGAGTAGGTTATGATATTGGCGTATTCGCCGATAAAAAACATACCCCAGCGCATGCCAGAATACGCCGTACCGGCGCCCGCTACGATCTCGGTTTCATTTTCGGTAAGGCACAGCGGCGTGCGGTTACACTCGACGAAAGCGGCGATGAGAAAGAGCGCGAAGCAGACGGGCTCTTTCCAGATAAACCACTTGTCGATGCCGCCGCTTTGCGCGCTTACGATGTCGATAAGCGAGAGCGAGCCGGTGATCATCACGATAGGGAT
>NZ_CALEDC010000300.1 GCF_937949835.1 uncultured Campylobacter sp. | reverse complement strand
GCCTTAATAGAATATATCACAGTCGCCTAAATATTCATTGAGCAGCAATTGCAGACAAATACACACTCATACTCGTAGGACTTTTGATTTGCTTTGTAATAGACTGCACAAAAAACTTCTTATAATATGAATTTTATAAAAGCTTATTTACCTCTATCGCTTTTGCTATAAAGCACATAGTGATTTGTAGAAATGCACAACTAATCGCTAGTAACTTAGTTAGTTATAATGCCAGCTTCAATTCTTTTACTCTCTTTTCAGCATATTCTTTTAATATAAGCGATAATGCTATAAGATTTTTATGCTTAACATACCCTGGAGGTAGAGTATTGTTAAAGCAATTTTCGTATAATAACTTATCTAGCTCTTTTGTGTCTGCAATGGCTTGAAATGTTTTTTCTCTATGGTTTATTACTACTATTCGTCTTTTTGAGAATTTTATATAATCATTAATAAATTTTTTATCTCCGCTTAGGAAAAATCCAACACCAAAATCAGCTTTTTCGTTTTTAAACAGTTCAATATACTGAATCCCATAAAAACAAAATATATCCCAAGCTTTATTTTTGGCTTCCTGAAAAATTTTATCTAAGTTCCACTGTATTATATCAAAATTCATAAATTCTGTCATTTTGGAGTTATCCTTAAAATACTCATAAGCGAAATTTAATACTTCTAAAAAAATAGGTCCAGATTTTCTCATTATTTTTGAAAATTCTATAGTTTTCTTGCTATAGCTAATCCTTTTAAATGATATTACAAACATTAATAACACATATGAATATATAAAAGTATGATTTGAATATTTAAATCCATTAAAATTTAACCAATACTCTTTTTTGCTTATATCCAAATACATAGGAGAACCATCCATATTACGGCAAAGCTTGCAATCCTCGTCTAGATAATTATGTGTAAAATAATAAATTCTGCGTCTTACTATATTATCAAGTAAAGACGTATCTTTAACATTTAAATTTTGAAATTTAAATAAAGCGCTTAGTTTGTTAAGTTTTATATTATATTTTTGTAATTCTTTTTCATATTCTAACGAATAAGTATGGTTTGAATTCATAAGATCTTCATCTATATAAGGCTGCGGATTTATATCTAAGTTATTTTCAAACACAAATTTTGCTATAGGGTTGCTGTCTATGCCTTTTGGAATAAAACTATTACTATTTTTATCTTTCTCAATAAAAAGCCCCAAGGAATTAGAGTCGATATTTATAGATATGTCAATATTTTTCTTGATTCTACTGAGATTTTTATCCAGCAATAGTATGTTTTTGTAGGCAGATAACGAGCTTTTAAAAGAAAATTTATCATATTTTAAATTTGTGATCTGCCTTAAAATATCTTGTTGTATAAACGTATCATCATTAGTTCCAATCATAAAAGTATAATTCTCAAATATTTGAGAATTATACGAGTATAACTTATAGATTTCTATTATATCTTGATTTTTTTGTAGATAAATAATATCTCTACAAAAGTTGGAAACTTCTTTATTCATCATCTATTTTGTCCTTTTTGTGTACTAAGTACTTGCATGTGTTTGGGTTCTATTGCTCCTATCAACATTATAGCATGTAATTCTTGCATGCCGATCTCGATCTTATCGTTGAACCCAAACTCACTATCGTAGATAAAGCGCACCTAGCACTGATGGAGACTAGAGTGCTATCTATATTTTTGAACTCTATATTACCGTAGTTTGCGTCTAAATCACCCGAATGTTCACGGAGAATGCACATACAAACACCGTCTGATTATACTTTGCACGCTTTTGATCGTTAACTAGCGACAAAAACTATTTGTCGTAGTCGCTCTTGCAATCGCTCGTATCCTTGTATAAAACATATCTATCTACTAGCTGTTGCTCTAAAATCAATGGCGTAACTGTTCACACGCTTGTTCTTGATCTGCGCGAAATAAAGCCACCGAAGCGCCACCAAAGTTTTAGTTGCTAGAAAATACTGCTCAGTCATCTCGCAATAGAATTAAATTTCAGCAAATTCTATCACGACATAAACGCGACGTTGCTGCTCGTAATCTCGTAACGGAATTAAATTTAGCTGCAGCCTTTGACTTTACGGCCTTTGGCTGCGCTTTAAATTTTACTTTCAAAGCCCGTTTTTGCCGCGTTGCGGTAGAAATCGATCTGATCTTTTTTGATGATGCGGATGTAGTCGGTGCTGCCGGGATGGCCGCTTTGAAAGCCCGCCGTCATCACGTAGGTGCCGCCTTCCTCGATGAGCTCACGCTGCAGAGCCTCGCTTATGATACGTGCGAGTAGCGAGTTGATGCTCGTTTTTTCCCTGACCATCGCTGGATTTACGCCCCACACGAGACTTAGCGCATGCGCGGTCTGCTCATCGTGAGCGATTGCGATGATGTCGATTTTAGCGCGGTTGCGTGCGAGTTTGATCGCCGAGCGCCCCGAGCCCGTGATCGAAAGTATCGCGCCTGCGCCCAGCCTTGCGGCAAGCGCTGCGGTGCTTGAAGTGATCATATCGGTCTCGTCGTAGAAATCGTAATCGTTAAATTTATCGTAAGGATAGATCTTTTCGGTCTCGCGGATCGTCTCGCTCATCGCGGCGACTACGGCCGCGGGGTTTTTGCCGATGGCGCTTTCCTCGCTTAGCATCACGGCGTCGGTGCCGTCGAGCACGGCGTTTGCGACGTCGCTGATCTCGGCTCTGGTGGCGCGCTCGTGCTCGGTCATACTAAGCATCATCTGCGTGGCGGTGATGACGGGCTTTGAGCGGGCGTTGGCTAACGCTATGATGCGCTTTTGGATACGCGGGATCTCATAAAACGGCATCTCGATGCCTAGATCTCCGCGCGCGACCATTATGCCGTCGCTTGCCTCGATGATCTGCTCGATGTTTTCTACAGCATCAAATTTCTCGATCTTGGCGTAAATTTTAGCTTTTGAGCCCAGCGAGTTTAAAATTTCGCGCACGCGCAGGATGTCGTTTTGCGACTGCACGAAGGAGATGCCTACGAAATTTACGCCGTGCGCCGCGCCCCAGCGCAGATCCTCTAAGTCCTTTTGCGTGATGACGTCGATATTTAGGCGGGTGTTTGGGAAGTTCACCCCCTTATTCGAGCTTAAAAAGCCGTCGTTTTCGAGCACCGTTCGCACGCCTTGCTCGCTTACCGCGACTACCTTGGCGCGGATCGAGCCGTCGTAGAGGTAGATAAACTCGCCCGCCTTCATCAGCGGCAAAATTTCGGGGTGGTTGATACACAGCTCGTATTCGCCTTCCGCGGTCTTTTTGCCGATGATTTCGTGAGGAAGGAAGGTGATTTTATCGCCCGTTTTTAGTTTAAAATTTTCCTCGAGTTTGCCGACGCGGATCTTTGGGCCGCTGATGTCCTGAAAGACGCCTATGCGCACGCCAAGGCTCTTTTCTACGGCGCGAATTTTGTTTAAATTTACCTCGTGATACTCGTGCGTGCCGTGGCTGAAGTTCATCCTAAAGGCGTTGCAGCCTGCCTTTACCATCGCGCTCATCATCTCTTCGCTGTCGCTCGCAGGCCCGATGGTCGCTAGGATTTTGGTTTTTTTAAGCATCTTTTCTCCTTTAAATTTAAAATTTATCGCCGCATTGGGCGAAATTTTACGCAAAATTTTGAAATTTCTAAATTTTAAAATTTGCTAGGCAAAGGAATTTTAAAATTTTATGGTGCGTGAGAATTTTAGAATTCTACGGCATGGTGAAATTTTAAAATTTCATAGCTTGCAGTGCGGGTTAAATTCTAAAAATTCGCGTTTGAATGAAATTTTAAAATCCCCTATATACGTGAAGCGCGAGCAAAATTTTAAAGTCCTCGCCGAAGTAAAATTTCAAAATTCTTGCCCGAGCGAAATTTTAAAAATTCCTCTTTATTGCATCATTTCCGCGTCAAATTTTGCATCATCAAAGCTCGCTCCTAAATATTCGCAGGCACTTTTTGCGTCGCGAAGCGCGTTGCCTAGGCAGCTCGTAGCGCCGGGACTTGGGGTCATATTAAAGATAATCCCCGGATTTTCGCCTATTCTAGCTTCGCCTAAAAGCAGCTTTTTTTGCGAGTGTGAGATTACTTGCGGGCGCACGCCGCCAAAGCCCTTGGCGTAGTAAATATCCTCCTCGCGGATGCTAGGTATGATCTTGCGCGCATTTTTGACGAAAAGCTTTTTGCCTAAAATCGGTATCTCAAAGCCTATATTGCGGATTAAGAAATCCCTTACCTCACTATCGCCAAAATTTTGCCAAATGACCTTAGCTACGTCCATGTCAAAATTTAATGACTGAAAAAATTCCGGCACCGAACGACAGCCCTTGTAGCGCTCAAGCTTCGGCATCGTAAGCGCGGTAGGGCCAAATCTCGTGCAGCCGCCTGCGAGCAAATCCGGATCGCCGTGAAGCGCGGCAAATGGAAGCTTTGGATTTTGCACCATGTAAACCTTGCCGTTTAGAAGCTTTTGCTTGGTTAGATAGAAGCTGCCCGCAATGCAAATCGTGCTAAGATCCTGCCCCAGCCCCATTTTGTGCGCCAGCCACAGCGAATGAGCGCCTGCATCTACGACTACGAAATCAGCGCTTAGCGAGAGTCTATTTGCGGTGCGGATATAGAGCTTATCGCCTACTTTAGTGATGTTTTGCACCTCGGTGTTGAGATACAGATCGCAGGTTTTGCCCTCCACGTTTTTAGCGTTTTGCACGAAGGAATTCGCCATCGCGCCGTAATCGATCGTCGTGTAAACTCCCGATTGCACGCCCATTGCTACGATATCCTCCGCTCGCTCCTCGCCGCGCCCATCAAAAACTAGCTTGGGCTCGATTTTTTTGAGCTCTTCCTTGTCGAAAAGCTGCAGATACGGATAAAGCTCTTTAAATTTCTCAAAGCGCTCTTTAATTAGCTCTACCTCGCTTTCGCCCACGCCAAGAGCCATTTTCTGCCCCTGAAATAAAAATTTATTCTCATATCCGTGCTTTTGGCAATACTTCACGATCATATCCGCCTTGCGCTTGACTTCGGTCGCTTTTTGCAGGTCGTAGTTGGTCTCGATGTCGCCGCAATGAATCGTCTGAGAGTTTGCGCTGGCTTTAGAATTTAGCGTCGCAAGCCCTTCGTATTTTTCAAGTAGAGCGATATTTTTGATTCCGCTAAATTCTGCCAGCACGTACGCTAGCGCACTGCCCGTTATACCGCCACCTATGATGATTACGTCGTAATGTTTTTCTTGCATGCCCTTTCCTTATCGAATTTGGCTGCAATTGTGCGAAAATTTCGCTTAAAAGCTAGTTATAAAAGCGTGAATTTAGATGATTTTATATAAAATTCGCACCATTTCATTTTGGGAGTAGTATATGAAAAAATCGATTCTTGTCGGATTAAGTTTGATTATAGCCACGTCGCTGTGGGGCGCAGATAAGAAAGTTTATCGCCTTAAGCTAGCTCAGACTTACGAGCTTAGTATGCCTATCGTAGGCGATGTCGCCAAGCGTATGGCAGATCTTGCAGATAGTATGTCTGATGGCAGGCTGAAAATCAGCATCGACGCGCCTAGCAAACATAAAGCACCTTTTGCGATCTATGATATGGTCAAAAACGGACAATACGATTTAGGCTATACTGCGAGCTACTATTATAAAGGCAAAAATAGCGCGAATATGCTGTTTACGACGGTGCCTTTTGGTATGACGAAAGACGAACAGCACGCTTGGTATTACTTTGGCGGGGGGAAGGAGCTAGCGGATAAATTCTATGCTAAAAGCAATCTAAAGGTCTTTAATATCCTAAATAGCGGCATGCAGATGGGTGGCTGGTTTAAAAAAGAGATTAATACGTTAGACGATCTAAAAGGGCTTAAATTTAGAATTCCAAGCTTTGGCGGGGAGGTTATGAGCCGCCTTGGCGTCGCAGTCGCTACGATACCGGTAGGTGAGCTATATATGGCGCTAGAGATGGGCACCATCGATGCGGTAGAGTGGGCAAGTCCTAGCTTTGATATACCTCTAGGCTTTCACAAGGTCGCAAATTACTATTATACGGGATGGCAAGAACCCGCTAGCGAGCAGCAGATCGTGATAAATCTACAAACTTGGCAGAAGCTTCCTAAGGACTTGCAAAATATCCTAGAGGCTTCGATCGCAAAGGCGCGCGAATACGCAGAAAACGAGACGTTTTATAAAAACGTAATAATTTGGGACGAGATCAAAAAGAAATATCCGAACGTTCAGATTCGCTCTTTTTCGCCTGAAATTATGCGTGCGCTTCGCAAGGCGACAGATGAAATTCTAGCCGAAGAAAGCGAGAAAAATCCCGATTTCAAAGAGATTTGGGAAAGCCAAAAGGCGTTTTTAGCTAAAGCTAGAACGTGGACGAAGATGGGCGATTTTACATATATCGAAAAAACTGGCGATGTTGAAGCCGAGCAGAATTTCACTGCTTCGGTGAAAAAAATCTCTGTTCCTGAGCCCGTAAATAGCGCAGCCAGCGAGATAAATGCAAGCACTGCCGCACCAAAAAATGAGGATAATCAAACGAAATAGCACTTCATTTTTTATCTGCGTTTTTATGCCGCGCGGCTAAACTAAGCGCCAGATAAAGGTGTATGCGGCTTAAATTTGATCGGCAATTTTAGGCAATTTAGGCGAGGCGCGGGTGATTAAAATGCGGGCGATTTACTTATTTGCAGCTGCGTAGCTCGGAGTATCTTTAAAATTTTAATTTATGGAATTTTATCTTTTTAAATTTTATACTTTCCTTATAAAAAGGAAATAATTACTCAAAATTCAACAAAAAATA
>NZ_CALEDC010000299.1 GCF_937949835.1 uncultured Campylobacter sp. | reverse complement strand
ATCTTAAAATTTGGAATTTTTTAAAATTCTAAATTTTAAGATTAAAGACACTCTAAGATCTCGCAAATATAAAAATCTTTAAAATTCTAAGAATTCCAAAGGCTAGAAATTCTAAAATTTCAATATCAATCGGATTCTAAAACCCCGTCAGCTAAAGCGTTTTAAATCCCAAGAATTCTAAATGTGCGCGATTTATTCGCCTAGAGCTTTGTCGATGAGCTTGACGTCTTCACTTGCGCTGCCGTCGATTACTAGGGCTTGATCGCTGCCACTCACCGCGCTTTTTCCATTAAATTTTGCGCCGACTTCGATGCCGAAGCTTTGCGATAGCACGTCGCCCACGAGCACACCGCCGCCTAGCAGCTCGACGAGCTCGGCTTCGATATTGCCGAAAAATTTACCGCTGATTACGATATGTTTGGCCCTAATCGAGCCGCGCGCGGTACCATTTTTACCGATGACGACAGTATTATCGGAGATCACGTCGCCTTCGACATTGCCATCGATATGCAAAATGCACGACAGGTGCAGCTCTCCTTTGATGAGCGTGCCTGACGAGATTATTGTTGTTTGAGCGGTGTTTGCATCGCCTTTATTAAAGATTGCCATGGGACATCTTCCTCCTTAGTAAAAATTTCTTTGTAATTTTTTTCGTTCCAGTTGATAAAATTTAGCGGATCTAGCGGCAGCTGCAAAAACCTAATCTCGTAGTGCAGATGAGGTCCGGTGCTAAGTCCGGTATTACCGCTAAAAGCGATAAGATCGCCTTTGTTTACAAACTCGCCTACTTTGCGAGTTAAATTTGAATCCAAATGCGCATATCGTGTCGTAAAGCCGTAGTTATGGCGGATCTCGACTAGATTGCCATAGCCAGTAGCGCCCGCGCCGCTGTATTGGATGATACCGTCTGCAGGCGCGTAGATGGGCGTTTTGGGCGGCGTGCGTAGATCAACGCCCGGGTGAAACTGCTTGCGCTTTAAGATAGGATGGTTGCGCCAGCCGAATTTCTCGCTGAGTTGATGAGTGCGCATGACCCTGCCGTTTGGGATCTGCATAAAAATTTCTTTTATCAGCGCGTCGGAGAATTTTTCGTTGATGATCTTTTGCGCGCGCTCTTTAATCTCTTGTTCGGAAGTAGGCTTGATGTGAGATAGGCGGTCGATCGCGCGCTCATCCTCCTCAGGATCGAGCCCAAACTGATGCTCCAAATCCGAAATTTTACCCTCGATGGCTTCAAATTCCATCTGACTTGCCGCGATACCGTCGCGAAGTTTTTGATTTAGCTCGTTAAGCTCGGTTTTGGTTCGCGAAAGGCTATCGATTTTAGAGCCCAGATACCTGATATATAGCGCACCCGTGACAAAAACGGTAAAAACAAATAGTACCAAATATAACGCGATCTTTTTGATGATTTGCGAGAGCAAAAAATTCCTAGAGCCGTTAAGGTCGGTTATGGTTATCATAAATTTGTTTTTCATAATGCGGCATTATAATGCAGCATAGCTGAAATTTCAAAAAAATTGTAGATAAATTTAAAAGCCATTTAATTTTAAAATTTCACTAAAAGATAAAATTTATTACTTAGTATAATTATAATTTAAGAAAATCTTGCTATAATTACAGCAATTTTAAATAAAGGAGACACAATGTCAAAAACAGTAAAACAACTAAACAAACTTCAGGCGGACGCTCATGCGTTCTTTGTTGCATTCCACGATTATCACTGGAATGTTAAGGGCTTACAATTCGCGCAGGTTCACGCTTACACCGAGAAAGCATACGACGAGATGGGCGAGCTTTTCGACGATATGGCTGAGCGCGCGCTTCAAATAGGTGGCAAGGCCGTAACTAAGGCTAAGGACCTAATTGAGCTTTCAAAAGACGCTCCGATTAGCGTAAAAGATAGCTATAGCGTATCTGAGGTACTTGAGGATGTTAAAAAAGCCTATGAGTATTTAGTAAAAGAATTTAAAAAGCTTCAAGAAGTAGCCGAAGAAGAGGGCGACGATACGACTTCAAATATTGCGCAGGATCACTACGGCGATTATGAAAAACGCCTATGGATGCTAAGCTCAATGCTAAGCAAATAATCCTCGCAAATCCTTTCAAAATTATTAGGGGCACATGCCCCTAAAATCTATTAAAGTTAATATTGAAATTTCAAAAAATTTTAAAATTCTAAGATTGTAATTTTGCGCTAAAATTTTAAATTCTGCTTGAAAACTGAAGCTAAATCGCTCATTCAAAGCAAAATTCATGTAGGTTTCAAATTCCATATCGTTGAAATCTAACTCATTCGCCATGTAAAAACATAACTCTTTTTGTAAAGCTCGGTTTCATTTAAAATTTTGCCGCGTCGTTTAAAATTTCTTGCCGATTTCAAATTTCGTAGCCGTAAAAATTCTAAAAGCCAAAGCTTTGTAGCTAAAGAGCGGCATTTTCTAAGAGCTCGCTTGTGATAAATTTGTATTTCTTTTTAGCGTCTGATGATAAATTTTAGCTTGTAGTTTTACTATTTTGATTATTTTTAAAACCTCGGTGCTTATAAATGAAGCGGAATTTTAAAAATTTCAAAGAATTTCGCAAATTCCGTAAAATTTTACAATTTCACGGAATTTTAGTTTTTATAGAATTAAGCTCTAGTCTTAAAAATTCTCTTCGGTATTGCGGTCGCTGACACGGTCCCACGGTAGTTTTATTCCGCCTAGGATATGAAAGTGCAGATGCATCACCTCCTGACCCCCATTTTCGCCGCAGTTGCAAACAAGACGGTATCCACTCTTATCAAGCCCCATTTTGCGAGTTACTTCTTGGATAAAAGCGCTCATTTTACTCATCACTTCAGGTGGCGTTACTTGGAAGTTTTCGTAGCATTTTTTAGGGATCGCCAGGATATGGATCGGCGCTTTTGGGTTGATGTCGTGGAAGGCCAAAAATTCATCGTTCTCTAACACTTTGTTGCACGGGATTTCGCCGTTTACAATCTTTTCGAATACGTTCATTTTAGATCCTTTTATGATGGTTGAAATTTAGCCGCGATTATAGCCAAAAAATCCAAACACGCAAATTTACCTAGCTTTTATCAAATTTTAACTACAATCGCGCCATTAAATTTAACCACAAGGATAGAATTTGCAAGAGATTAAAGCAAAAATCGACGCCGCATCGAGCCTGAGCGAGCTGGAAGCCGTGCGCTTGGAGCTTTTCGGCAAAAAAGGCATCATAACGGCGCTTTTTTCCGAGCTCAAATCCGCAGCGCCCGAGCAGAAAAAAGAGCTTGCCGTAAGCGCGAATGAAAAGCGCGATTATTTCAGCGAGCTCATCGCCGCAAAAAAGGCGAGCCTGGAAGCGGCGGAGCAAAAAGAGGCTATGAAAAATGAAGCGAGCGACGTCACGCTTTTTAACGAAAACGTAAACTGCGGCGCGCTGCACCCCGTGATGGAGACGATGGATAAGATCATAGACTACTTCATCGCGCAAAATTTCAGCGTCGAAAGCGGCCCGCTCATCGAGGACGACTTCCATAATTTCGAGGCGCTAAATTTACCAAAATACCACCCGGCGCGCGACATGCAAGATACGTTTTATCTGAACGACGGGCGGCTGCTACGCACGCACACTAGCGGCGTTCAGATCCGCACGATGGAGAAATTTAAAGCTCCGCCGGTGCGTATGATCGCCCCGGGCGCGGTATTTCGCCGTGATATGGATCTAACCCATACGCCGATGTTTCATCAAGTGGAAGGCCTCGTAGTCGAGCAGGGAGACCGCGTGAGCTTTGCGA
>NZ_CALEDC010000298.1 GCF_937949835.1 uncultured Campylobacter sp. | reverse complement strand
AAGCTTTCCACTCCCTTTTCGCACACTCGCTTGATATATTCCATAGTTGGGTATCTAAGCCTACTTTCTGCAAAACTATTTCCGTCGTCCGCTCGCTTTATCAGCTTAGCGATGCAGGCGTCATCCTCCTCATCATGCCTGCCTGAAAAAAATTCTCTCGCGCTACAATACCCGCCGCTACCGCTTACAAACGCGGCATAAATAATAAGAAGCGCCACAGCTAGCACAAAAACATGACTTTTACCGATTTTCAAGCTCGCCTCCTTCGCGATTAAATTTTGATTTTTTCCGCAGATTTACGATTTGCGGGCGGATCGTAAACTCGCTTACGTTGGACTTCGTGCGCAGAATTTGCAGCGTGAAATTTGCGATCTCCCCCGCATCCACGAAGCTTGCCTCATCATCTGCAGGCTCGAAGCTCAAATCCTCGTAAAACGGCGTTTTGGTGATGTCAGGGTTGATGCAGCTTACTCTGATCTGCTTGCGCGCCTCCTCGAAAAGGCAGAGCAGAAACGCCCGCAGCCCCGCCTTGCTCGCGCTATAAACCGCGCTAAAGCGGCTCGCCCGCAGCGCCTCGATCGAGCTAATGCCGATGATATGGGCGCGGTTGCGCTTTAAATTCGGCAAAAGCGTGCGCGTGATGATGATGTTTGCGGCGAGATTTACGTTTAAAATTTTTAAAATTTCGCTCTCGCTCATCGCCTCAAGCGGCGCAAATTTCGCCGTACCCGCGCACAAAATCAGCGCGTCAATCTCACACGCCGCAGCCAGCGCGCGGCACTCCTTTGCTAGCGCGTACGTATTCTCGAAGCGCGAGGCTAGCGTTAAAATTTCATAGCCGTTTTGTCGCAGAAGCTCCGCAACCGCGCTGCCGATACCGCCGCTTGCGCCCGTGATCAATGCTTTCATCTTTTCTCCTTTAAATTTTATGCGGCTTCGGCGCGTTAAATTTCGCGCGTCATGTAAATTTCGCTGCGCTAAATTTATTACCCGCTGTATTTGCCGCTAAATTTGCGCGGTTTATTTAAACCGCGTCGCGACTT
>NZ_CALEDC010000297.1 GCF_937949835.1 uncultured Campylobacter sp. | reverse complement strand
ACGGCGCGCTGAGCTTACAGGAGTGGACGACGAGCGAGGTGCCGTCTGGGCTGAGAGTAGAGCTAAATCTGCGCTCAGACTCGGAATTTAAGAGGCTCGATGCTAATCGTGACGGCAAGATTAGCCTAGATGAGCTGGGGGCGAAACCGTCTGCAAAGATTTATTGGTCCGAAGATCCGTGCGCTTTTTGGCCTTGGCCAGACGGATCCGAGGATAAAAATCAATCCGCTGTCAAATAAGGCGCACGAGCATGAACCAGGTTTTACTCACGGTCTGCGTAAAATTTATTTCGCTTGCGGCCGGCGCCTGCATGATCGCTCGCGCCGTGATTTGGCTAAATTTAAAGGAAAAGAATGAATATAGTTTTTATGGGAACGCCCGAGTATGCGGCTAAAATTTTACGCGCGCTTGCGGGTGCGAAATTTAATATCGCGGCCGTCTTTACGCAGCCCGATAAACCCGTCGGCAGGAAGCAAATTTTAACTCCGAGCGAGGTTAAAGTTTATGCACAGCAGTATCTGCCCGCCGTGCCGATCTTTCAGCCAGCGAGCTTAAAAGACGAAGCGGCCCGAGCACAGATAAAAGAGCTAAAGCCTGATTTTATCGTGGTTGCCGCATACGGTAAAATTTTGCCGCAAAGCGTGCTTGATATCGCGCCTTGCATAAACCTGCACGCTTCGATCCTGCCTAAATATCGCGGTGCGAGCCCGATCCAAAGCGCGATCTTGGCTGGCGAAAAGCAGACGGGCGTGACGGCGATGCTGATGGATGCGGGGCTTGACACGGGCGATATGCTTGATTTTGCCTACACGCCTTGCGAGGATAAAACGGCGGCGCAGCTGTTTGACGAACTGGGTGATCTAGCGGGCGAGCTGATAGTGCGAGTGCTGCGAAATTTTACAAATTTGACGCCGCTTAAGCAAGAGGGCGCACAGGCTACGCACTGCAAAAAAATAAGCAAATCAGGTGGGCTTTTTGGCTTTGAGCAGAGTGCGGAGCAGATTTATAATAAATTTCGCGCGCTAACGCCCTGGCCGGGGATATATCTAGCTAGTGGGTTAAAAATTTTAGAACTAGAGCTTTTGCGTGAATCCTGCGGGCGTAAATTTCAGCGCGCGGGCGAAATTTTGCACGTTGATAAGCCCAGTTTTTGCGTTTCTTGCGGTGAGGGTGCGGTTAAGATCACAAAGGTGCAAGAGCCAGGCAAAAAGCCCGTGGACGCTAGCGCGTATCTAAATGGCAAGCGGCTAAAGATCGGCGATCTGCTATGCTAAGCGGGATTTTAAATTCTCGCGTTTTATGCCGCGCTTATGATGCTATGCGGGGATTTTATTTGCGCCGCACTTTTGGCGTTACGACGGAATTTTGCCCCAGGTATCGCTGCGATCGTGAAGTAAAATTTTGCCGTGCGGAATTTCGAAGCGAAGCTCCAAAATCAAGGCTTTATAAAATTTTAAAACCTCGCTTCTATGCTCTAAAATTTTACGCTCACAGGAGCTTAAAATTTCGCCGCCGCGGTTACGGATCTTGCGGCGTCGCACCAAACACGCACCATTTAAAATTCTATGATCGTGCCGCAGAATTTTTGCGAGACAGGGCTTTAAAATTTTATCGAAATGCCGCTGGGAAAATCCGCGTTGCCGAAAAATTTAGCAAGATCGTAAAATTTAATGGTGCTAAATTTTATCTTGTCTCAAAATTCTATCGCTATGAGGAATTTAAACGTTTGCAATATTTCAAGGCGAGCCCTTCGTCTTACGCAAGGAGCGGGTTTTGCAAGTAGAATTTGTAGAGCAAATGCCCTCTACGCAGGAGTTTTTAGTAGACGCCGTGCGCGAAGGCAGGATAACGCCGCCTTTTGCGATCGCCGCAAATCGCCAAAGCGCCGGTATCGGCTCGCGCGGCAATGATTGGGAGGGCGCGAGCGGCAACCTCGCATTTTCGTTCTGTGTCGCGCAGAGCGATCTGCCTGCAGATGTGCCGCCTCAGTCGGCGAGCATATATTTTGCGATGATTATGCAGGAGCTTCTCGCATCGCTCGGCTCTCAGCTTTGGCTTAAATGGCCTAACGATTTTTATCTAGGCGAGCGCAAAATCGGTGGGACGATGACGAATAAGATCAAAAATACCCTCGTCTGCGGCATCGGCATGAACCTACTCGGCGCGCCCGAATATGCGGGAATTTTAGATATAAAAATCAGCGCAAAAGACGCTATAGAGGGCTTTTTTGCGCTATATGAAAATAAAATCTCGTGGAAGCAAATTTTTAGAAATTTTTCGTTACAATTCCAAAAATCGCAAAAATTTAGCGTTCATCTAGGCGGTGAAAAAATTTCGCTTGCGCAGGCTAAACTTTGCGAAGACGGATCGATCATAATAAATGAAGAAAGGGTTTATGCTTTAAGATGAGTGAAGTAATTACGATTGCCAATCAAAAAGGCGGCGTCGGCAAGACGACCACAGCGGTCAATCTTGCTGCGTCGCTAGCGATAAAGAAAAAGCGGGTCCTGCTGATTGACGTAGATCCTCAGGCGAACGCTACGACCGGACTTGGCTTTAACCGCAGCGACTTTGAATTTAACATTTATCACGTCTTAACGGGGCGTAAGAGCATGTCCGAAGTGATCCAAAAGACCGAACTTGAGTTTATGGATCTGGTGCCGTCAAACATCGGACTTGTAGGTATCGAGCGCGAAGTAAGCGAAGAGAAAGACTTCAAACTAATGCTAAAAAATAAAATTTCCGAGGTTAAGGACAGATACGATTTCATCATCATCGATTCACCGCCGACGCTGGGTAGCATTACGGTAAATGCCTTGGTCGCAAGCGATAGCGTCATCATCCCGATTCAGTGCGAATTCTATGCACTTGAAGGTGTCGCGCTGATCCTAAATACCGTAAAAGTCGTCAAGCAAACGCTCAATAAAAATTTAAAAATTCGCGGATTTTTGCCGACAATGTACAGCTTGCAAAACAATCTCGCCAAAGAGACAGTCGCGAATTTACGCGAGTATTTTGATGATAAGCTCTTTCGTATCGGCAAGAGTGATGATCTAGTCATCATCCCGCGCAATATCAAGCTAGCCGAAAGCCCAAGCTTTGGCAAGCCGGTGGTTTTATACGATATAAAATCTGCTGGTTCCATCGCCTATCAAGACCTCGCTAAATCCATAATGGAGCAAAAATGGGCAAGGTAAAAAGAGCGCTCGGGCGCGGGCTCGGTGCGATTTTAGACGACGTAGAAAGCTCCTATAACAGGGAGCTAGAAAGCGGAAATGCCGATAGCTTAGTTATCGAAATCGATGTCGATAAAATCGAGCCAAATCCATATCAACCGCGTCAAAGCTTCGATGAGGAGGCACTTAGGCAGCTAAGCGAGAGCATCGCTCGCCACGGGCTTATTCAGCCTATCATTGTTATTCAAAAGGACGATTCTTACGTCCTTATCGCCGGCGAGCGACGCCTAAGAGCGACGAAGCTTTTGGGCGAGAGTACAATCAAAGCCGTAGTCGCAGACATAAAATCTCAAAATTTAAGAGAGCTTGCCCTCATCGAAAATATACAGCGCGAGGATCTAAATCCTATTGAGCTTGCTAAGTCCTATAAGGAGCTTATCGGTGAATATAGGATCACGCAAGAGGAGTTAGCCGACATCATCAAAAAGTCCCGCACGCAGATTACCAACACGCTAAGACTTTTAAATTTATGCTCCGAAGTGCAAGACGCCATAAGCGCAGATAAAATTTCGCAAGGGCACGCCAAGATAATGGTTGGACTTGAAAAAGAGGATCAAATTTTAGCGCTAAATACCATTTTAGGACAGCGTCTAAGCGTAAGAGATACCGAAAATTTAGTAAAAAAGCTCAAAGATAAAACCGTTCCGAAAGAGAAAAAGCCTGGTGCGGAATTTCAAAGCTTCAAGCCCGAACTTTTAAAGCTAAAGGCCAAGCTTGATCAATTTGGTAAAATAAGTATCAAAGAGCGTAAAATTTCGATCGAATTTAGCGAAATTTTACAAATTTCCGAGTTTTTAAAGAAAATCGGATGATTTTTTATAGTGTATTTTAATTTTTCATATTGTAAAATACGCATTTTGTTTAAAACTAACCTGGAGGAGGTGCGATGCTAGACGTAAGTTTGACCGCCATGATAACGACCATCGTCGTATTTTTAGCTTTGATTTACTTCTTAAATATCAAGCTTTATAGACCGCTACTTTTGCATATGGAAAAGCGAGAAGCTATTATTAAAGAAGATGAGGCAAATGCGATGAAAAACGCGCAGGATGCAGATGCCGATAAAGCAGAGATCGTACGAATCATGGATGCTGCGAAGTTGCAAGCTGTTAAAATAAAGCAAGAGGCGATGGATAGCGCGAAGCAGGCTGCCGCCAGAGAAATAGCCGAGAAAAAAGCCGCGATGGAGGAGGATTTTGATCAATTTTTAGGCGGTTTGGATGAGCAAAAGCGCAACCTAAAAAATGATTTGCAAGCCAAAATTCCGGAATTTAAAAATGCCCTAAGTAGCGCTGTGGCTAAAGTATGAGGTTTTCAGTATGAAAAAATATCTATTTTTATTTATCATTCCGGCGTTTGTTTTAGCAAGCGGTGGGCACGATGGAGTCAAAGACTACGACGTGCTGTGGCGAAGCATAAATTTCATTTTGTTTTTCGGAATTTTGTTTTATCTTTTAAAAGGTCCCGCAAAAGCAGCATATCAAGGTAGAATCGACGGCATCGCATCTAGACTTGAAGCTAATCAAAAAATTTTAAAAGAGTCCGCAACTCGCAAAGAGCAAGCTAAAAAAGATCTGCAAGATGCCAAGGTTCAAGGCGCAGCTTTAATCGAAACCGCTAAAAAAGAGATCGTGTTCGCTGCCGAAAAGATAAAAAATGCAACCGAGCAAGAGATTTCGAATTTGCAAAAATCTTTCGACGAGCAGAAGAGCTTTGAGGCGCGTAAGATCAAAAAAGAGGTCGTAAGCGAGATACTGGATGACGTTTTTGCATCGGATGACATTAAATTCGGTCAAGACAAACTGGTTAAAATCGTAGAGAAAAAGGTCGGATAATGATAAATAACACCTCAAAAAGATATGTAAACGCCCTGATACTGAGCTATAAAAAAGATGAACTAGGCTCTGTTTTGCAGACGCTCGAGAGCGTTGCGAGTGCATTTAGAATTCCAAAATTCCAAGATATTGTAAAATCTCCGACGCTAAAAGAGGAATCCAAGGTGGAACTTATTGCGTCGTTTATAAAAAATCCAAGCGAAAAAATCGTAAATTTTATTAAACTCCTAGCTAAAAATAGGCGTATTGCGCTAATTCCACAGATAGTCGAGGAACTGCGCAAGAATATTGCGGCGCTGGATAATAAATATTTGGGTAAAATTTATTCCGCCACCGAAATAGACGCCGCGAAAATAAAAGAGCTAGAGACTAAAATTTCAAAGAAATTCAATGCAGATATTACTCTGCAACCCGTTAAAAGCGAGCTTGAAGGCATTAAGATCGAAGTGGAGGATCTTGGATTTGAGATTAGTTTTTCAGTTGATAGATTGAAACAAAAAATGAGCGAATATATTTTAAAAGCAATTTAAAGGAGTAAAGCGTGGGTGCGAAAATTAAGGCAGACGAAATCAGCAGCATAATCAAAGAGCGAATCGAAAATTTCGATCTTAGCGTTGATATCGAAGAAACCGGTAAGGTCGTTTCGGTCGCAGACGGCGTTGCCAATGTTTACGGCTTAAAAAACGTAATGGCTAACGAGATGGTCGAATTCGAAAACGGAGCTCGTGGTATCGCGTTAAATTTAGAGGAGAGCAGTGTCGGCATCGTTATTTTAGGCGATACTAGTGGTATTAACGAAGGTAGTAGCGTTAAAAGACTGGGTAAGCTTTTGCGCGTTCCGGTAGGTGATGCTCTAATAGGTCGCGTAGTAAATGCCCTGGGCGAGCCGATCGACGGCAAGGGTGCGATAGAGACCAGCGATACTAGATTTGTCGAAGAAAAGGCTAAAGGCATCATGGCTCGTAAATCCGTCCACGAACCGCTTCAAACCGGTCTTAAAGCGATAGACGCGTTAGTGCCGATCGGTCGCGGACAGCGCGAGCTCATCATCGGCGACCGC
>NZ_CALEDC010000296.1 GCF_937949835.1 uncultured Campylobacter sp. | reverse complement strand
TGAGAGGCGATTTTTCTACGTTTATTTTATGCGAAATATGGACGCGATCTCGCCCGAGGAATTTTTTGAAATTTGCGCCGCCGAAAGCGACGAGCGGTACTACGTGCAGATGGGCGCGGCGTGGGCGATAGCCGAGATGTTTATCAAACAGCGCGAGATCACGCTTGCGTTTTTGGCGAGCAAGCGGGCGGCTAAATTTATCCAAAACAAGGCGATTTCCAAGATCCGCGATAGCTTCCGCGTAAGCAAAGCCGAAAAAGATGCGCTTTTGAAATATAAAATTTAACCGCGGCGGAAAGTGGCGAGGTAGTTAAAATTTCAGTTGCGCGCGGGGCTTGTCAGCCAAAACTGCGAGCTTTAAAATATAAATTTAAGGAGAGAAAATGTTTAGCAAGGAATTTTTAGAAATTTTAAATTATGAATGCGCCGTGGGTATCGCTACCTGCGCGCAGGGCGAGGCTCATATCAGCAATACGTGGAACAGATATCTCGTCATTAAGGGTGATCGCATCCTCATCCCCGCTGCGGGTATGAAAAAGACGCAAAGCAACGTGGAGGCAAATCCAAACGTCGAGCTTAGCGTCGCAACGAAGGAGCTAGCAGGCAGGTTCGGCGCAGGGCGCGGCTTTGTAGTGAAGGGCACGGCGCGCTTTATTGATAGTGGTGCGGAGTTTGAAGAAACGAAGGCGAAATTTCCGTTTGCTACGAGGCTACTTGAAATTACGGCTAGTAGCGTAAAACAGGTGCTGTAATTTGAGCGGCGCACGGTTTGGGCGGAATTTTACGGATGAAATTCCGCCGCGAGCTTTACGATGGAATTTTGCCGCGAAATTTTGTCGATGGAATTTTAAAGTTAGTAAAATTTTATCGACGAAATTTCGCTTCGCCGTAAAATTTTAAAGCGAGCGAAATTTTAAAGCGGGTAAAATTTCAAAGCCTGCAAAATTTCGAAGTCTGCGAGATCCGTAAATCTCGCTCAAATTTTTAGAACCTAAATTTACGTATTGAAAGGAAAAGTATGAAACGATTAGAGGGCAAAACAGCCGTAATTACGGGCGGAAGCGACGGAATAGGGCTTGGCATCGCAAAGTGTTTCGCCGAAGAGGGCGCAAATTTGATCCTGCTCGGCAGAAGCGAGGAGAAATTAAAAATCGCGCAGGAGAACCTAGGCGGTTACGGCGTGAAAGCTTACGCGGTAGAGGCGGATTTGGCGCAAAGCAAAACGATAAAAGGCCTTTGCGAGCGCATTTTAGCACTACCCCTTAAGATAGATGTCCTTGTAAATAACGCCGGACTGGGAAAATTCGTACCGTTTGAGGCGACCGACGAAGCGCTGCTGGATGCTCATCTAAACCTAAACGTCAAAGCGCCCTATCTGCTTACTCAGGGGCTTTTGGGCGCGCTTGCGACTAGCAAGGGCTGCGTGATCAATATCTCGTCGTATTTCGCAAACAGAATGCTCGTGGGGCGCACCACGACGGCATACTCGATCACCAAAGGCGCGCTAAATTCTTTCACCAAATCGCTTGCCTTCGAGGTTGGCAAACTCGGCGTACGCGTCAACGCCATAGCGCCCGGAAGCGTGCTGACGCCGCAGTTTGAGCGAAATTTAAGCGCGCTTAGCCCGCAGGGGCGCGAGGCGTTCGAGCAGATGGTGCAAAATATCTATCCGCTCGGCAAAATCGGCAGCGCGCAGGACATCGGCGATGCGGCGGTGTTTTTGGCGTCGGATGCGGCGAAATGGGTCAGCGGCGCGATATTTGCGATAGACGGCGGGCTTACGACGAATTAGCCGCGACCGGGCGGAATTTTGGGCGCGGGTTTTGAAATATAAAATTTTACGGCAGCGAATTCCGCCGCGAGAAATTTACCCCGTAGAATTTCGCGCGGCAAATTTTACGATGAAAAATTTAGCACGTAGAATTCGGCGACGAATACTGCGCGTGAAATTCCGCAACAACGAAAACGCAGA
>NZ_CALEDC010000295.1 GCF_937949835.1 uncultured Campylobacter sp. | reverse complement strand
TTACAAAACAGCGCTGCGTAAGCTTTCTCGCTCAGGTCTTTTTCGCGTACGACGATCTCGCCTACGTCCGTTGCGGCAAAATCCGCTATACGCGCAAGCAGTGCCGTCTCGCCGCCGCAGAGCGCGCGATTTGTGATGATCGTAATGCGCGAAGCAAGCTCAAAATCTAGCATCCGCCCGCTCCTTTAGGCCTAATATCCGTGCGCGGCGCCGCGCTCAAATTTAAATTGCCTGCGATGCTAGGGATTAAAATTTTACTTGCTAGGGCGAGCGCCGAAATCCCCGCCGTCACGCCATATTTCAAAATTTCGCCCGCCGGAATAAGGTCTGAAATTTCCGCCGCAGCGTTAAGGCTCAAAGCGTTTGCCCGGCGCCTCGATTTTAGCGACCTTACGTTGCCGCTGCATAAAAACCCGAAGCTCGCGCCGTTTTTAAATTTAAAATTTATGCCGCCCGTGGTCTCCAAATTTGCGCTGCCCTTAAATTTTAAATCCGCGTATGTGCTCCTAGGTCTTAAATTTACACGCGCATTTTGTATCTCAAAATTTCCCGCGCGAACTAGCGCGGCGCCAAAAATTTTATCATCCGTCATGGCGCCATCAATTTTATTACGGCATGCGGCGCTGTGAAAATCGGCGTCGTATTTTACGCTACAAATTTTACTTCTGCACCGAGTAGCGCAAAATCCGCCCTCGAGCCTGACGCTATAAATCTCGCGTCCGGCACAGCAAATTTCATCCGCGCACGCGGCAAAATTTCGCGTCTCACACATAGATATACTCGCTCATCAACGGCTGCAACCCGCCGCCGCGGATCGCCTCGCAGACCTCGCTTACGCTGCGCGCATCGCTGATCTCGAACTGCTCGTCGCCCCTCTGCTCGCTGTGTCCGCCGATACCCACGCTCACGCCCGCCGAAATTTTGCTCGCCGCGATCCTAATCGCATTGTCGCGGAAGCCCGCCCTCTCGCGCGTAGAGATCGTGATCTGCGCACTTGGCAGCAGCAGCCGATACGCGCACATCACCTGCAGCAGCTCGCGCTCGCCGACGTCCTTCGGGTTTATTTTGTCGTTATTGATGATCGGGCGCAGACGCGGCACCGAAAAGGCAATCTCGGCGCGCGGGTACTTGCGCTGAAGCAGCCAGGCGTGCACGCCCGTAGCAAAGGCATCGCGGCGGAAGTCTCCGAGCCCCAAAAGCGCCGCAAAACCCACGCCGCGCATACCGCCTCTGATCGCGCGCTCTTGAGCTGCGAAGCGATACGCAAAAACGCGCTTGTTGCCCGCAAGATGCAGCTGCGCGTAGCGCGCGGGATCGTAGGTTTCTTGAAAAACGGTGACGAAATCGACGCCGCAAGCGTGCAGATAGGCGTAATCGGCAGAGTTTAGCGGATAAATTTCGACGCCGATTACCTTAAAATACTGCCGCGCGAGCTCGCAGGCGCGCCCGATGTAGCGCACGGGGCTATTTTTCTCGCTCTCGCCCGTGAGGATCAAAATTTCTTCTAGCCCGCTTGCCGCGATCGCCTCAAACTCCGCCTTTAGCTGCGCTTCATCGAGCCTTGCGCGTGCGATTTTGTTTTTGCAGTTAAAGCCGCAGTAAACGCAGAGATTGTCGCAGTAGTTTGAGATGTAAATCGGCGTGAAAACGGCGATGTTGCTGCCGAAATGCGCCGCTTTTTCGCGCGCTGTGGCTTGCGCGATCTGCTCCAAATGCTCGCCCGCGCGCACGCTAAGTAGCGCGGCAAAATCGCGTAGACTTCTATTTTTCGCGCCGATCGCCCTTTGCACATCCGCCTCGCTCGCCTCCTCGCAAAAGCCCTCTCGCAGAGCAAGCGTGTGCTCCATCATCTCGCTTCCGATATCCTCCATGCCCGCTAGATAGCCGGTTCCCATCATCTTTTAAATTTTCCTTTTAAATTTTCATTTAAATTCCACACGGCACGTTTTTGCGTGTAAATTTACGCGCCGCAAATTTTCTTTTCGTTTGGTTTAGAAGCGCATTTTAGCAGGATTTCGGTAAAAAATTTTAAAACGGAGCGCCCCGTTCGCATTTTAAATTTTAGTGATTATTAAAAGACGAAAGAATATACTTTCGTAAAATTTAAAGGAAAAGTAATGAAAAAAATCATCTTAGCTTTAGCCCTGTTGGGCTCTTTGGCTTTTGGCAT
>NZ_CALEDC010000294.1 GCF_937949835.1 uncultured Campylobacter sp. | reverse complement strand
TTTCAAGCTCTTTCAGTCCTCCTACGACACGGACGAGCTGGGCACGGTGCTAGAGCTTAATCGCGATCCGGGTAAAATCCCCACTTATTTCGGCTATTTCTTGCTTTGCGTCGGATTTATTGGAAATCTTTTTACCGCCGGCAGCAGGTTTAAAAAGCTCGCTAAATTTATCAAAAATAATGCGCCCGCCGCGCTTCTTTTGATCGCGCCGCTTTTTTTCAGCATTGAGCTTCGCGCCGCGGATGAAAACTATCTAGCAAACCTTAAAGCCAACTCGCGCGTTCACGCAAACGGCGCGTTTGCAGAGCTTTTGGTGCAAGATTACATGGGCAGGATCAAGCCGCTTAGCACCGAAGCAGGCGAGATCGTAAATAAAATTTCAGGCACGGATTCGCTTTACGGCTTAAGCGCCGAGCAGATGATCCTAGGAATGAGCCTAAATCCCGCGTTTTGGCGCGATCAGAAGATCATCAAGATCAAAAACGACGAGATCAAAAAGATGCTAGGCTTGGCGCCGCAGGAGCGATATGCGAGCTTTAATTCGGTCTTTGATGAAAACGGCAACTACAAGCTCGCCCACGCCCTGGACGAGGCGAATGAAAAAAGCGCCTCGCGCCGTGGCGTGCTTGATAACGAGCTGATTAAATTCGACGAGCGGCTGAACATCGCGTATCTGACCTTTAGAGGGGTGTTTTTTAAATTTATCCCCGTGCCGAACGACCCGCAAAACGCGTGGCTCTCGCCGAACGACGCCTTTGCGGATTATAGTATCGCTCCGCAGATCAAAGGCGTGCTAAACGACTATCTAAACGGCTTACAAGACGGAATTTCGGATAATGATTGGGCTAAAGCGGATGCGGCACTTGCGGAGCTGAAAAACTACCAAAGAGCCACCTCCGCGGCTATTCTTCCAAGCGAAAGCCGCGTCAAAGCCGAGGTGTTTTACAACAAAGCTTCGGTTTTTAAAAAGCTCGTTTATTGCTATATGATCCTAGGCGGCGTGGCTCTAATATTGGCGCTTTTGGGCGCACTTTGCGGCAAGAGCTTCATGCTCGCGCAAAAAATTTTATTCGCAGCCTTTGCCGCAAGCTTTGCGGCGCATACTCTCGCGCTTGCGCTGCGCTGGTACGTCGCGGCTCACGCGCCTTGGAGCGATAGCTATGAGTCGATGATCTACATCGGCTGGTCGGCGGCGCTTGCGGGGATCATATTTTTTAGAAAGTCCCTACTTACGCTAAGCGCGAGCTGCTTACTAGCTAGCATCGTGATGCTAGTAGCGCATATGAGCTTCGTAAATCCGCAGATTACCAACCTCGTGCCGGTGCTAAAGTCCTATTGGCTTAGCATCCACGTCTCGGTTATCACGGCTAGCTACGGATTTTTAGGGCTTAGCTGCTTGCTCGGTCTTTTGGCTCTTGTTTTGATGGCGCTTAAAAACAGCGCCAATCGCGAGCGGCTAGGCGCACAGATCAGATATATAACGGCGATCAACGAGATCAGCCTCATCGTGGGGCTTTCGATGCTGACGCTCGGAAATTTCTTCGGCGGCGTGTGGGCGAATGAGAGCTGGGGGCGATACTGGGGCTGGGATAGCAAAGAGACTTGGTCGTATGTCTCGATCATCGTCTATGCGATCGTGCTGCATCTAAAGCTTATTCCGAAGCTCGGCTCGATCTATGTTTATTGCGTGAGCTCGACGCTCGCGTATAGCTCGATCATAATGACCTATTTCGGCGTAAATTTTTACCTCACCGGCATGCACTCTTACGCCGCGGGCGATGCGCCGCAGATACCCGCGCCGTTTTATTGTATAATAGCGGCGGTATTTTTAATAATCGCTCTTGCTTTCAGGGGCAGGGACGTAAAAACGATATAAAGGAGTAAATTTGAAAAAATTTCTAATAGCGTTAGCCTTGGCTGCCGCGGCAAACGCGGGCTTTATCAGCGAGGGCATTCAAGCTCAGCAAAGCGGCGATCATAAAAAACTCGCAGAAATTTACGAGCGAGCGTGCGGTTTGGAAAATAAAGCTTCGGGCTGCTATAATCTAGCCGTTTTGTATTTTGAGGGCACCGGCAACGTAGAGAAAAATTTCGAAAAAGCGATCAGCCTCTACGAGAAGGCGTGCGGCGCTAAATTTGCGCTTGCATGCAATAATCTAGGCTATATCTACGAAAGCGGCAACGGCGCGGATCAAAATTTTACCAGAGCCGCGGCTTATTATGAAAAAGCCTGCAAAGATAACGAAGGTTGCACCTCGCTCGGGCTTTTATACGCAAACGGCGCAGGGCTCGCAAAGGACGTCGCCAAGGCGGCGAGCCTTTATGAGAAGGCCTGCACCTACGGCGATATGATGGGCTGCAACAACCTGGGCTATCTGTATCTGAAGGGCGAGGGCGTGCAGCAAAGCTTCGCAAAGGCTAAAATTTTTTACGAAAAAGCCTGCGGCGGCGACATCGGCATCGGCTGCAACAATCTAGGCTATCTATACGCCTTCGGGCAGGGGGTAAGCCAGGATTATAAGCAGGCAAAGCAGCAGTATGAAAAGGCGTGCAACCTCGGTTACTTCGACGGTTGCAATAATTTAGCCATAATGTATGCCGAAGGAAAAGGAGTGAAGTCCGATAACGCCAAAGCAAAAGAGCTTTTCAAAAAAAGCTGCGACGGCGGCATCAAGATGGGATGCGAGAATTTGGAATTTTTAAACTCGATTAGTAAGTAAATTTAAAACATCAAATTTTTAAGGAGATAGTATGATTTTACGTTCGTTTTTGGCTTCGGCCGCGCTTGTTGCGCTCGTTTGCGGCGCCTCCATGGATGGGGCCAATAAACCGGCAAAGCCTATGTTTCAAAGCGTGGATCCAAGCAAGGCTACGCTTGTAGGAAGCGGAGAGGGCAAAGAATACTGCGCCGTTTGCGGAATGAATTTGGTAAAATTTTATAAAACCAACCATGTTGTAAACGGCAAGCAAGTAGCTTCTCTGCACTGCTTGTACGAGATTACGGGCGGCAAAATTCCAAGCGATGCGCAGGTCGTCGATACGAAAAATCTAAATTTAATCGACGTGAATAAAGCCTTTTACGTCGTGGGCAGCAAGATCAAAGGCACGATGACGCGCAATAGCAAATACGCCTTCTCAACCGAAGCCGACGCGAAGGAATTTCAAGCCGAAAACGGCGGCGAGATAGTGAACTTTGCCAAAGCCTACGAGATTGCGGGGCAGGATTTTGAGGGCGATAATAAGATGATTAAAGCCAAGCGTGAGGGCGGCGTTTACGCGCACGGTAAGGAATTTTACGAAACAAACTGCGCTAAAACCGAAGCGAAAAACTTCAAAGCCATCTCCGAGCTTAAAGCTCATCTCAAAAATGTTTGCGACGCAAAAGGCGCGAGCAAGGAGCCTGAGTACGACAAACACCTGCAAGCCGCGGCGCTGTATCTATGGGATGCGCCGGCAAATTTAGGCAGCAGCGGTAAAGATGCAAAAGCGAAAAAGCCTGAAAAGATCGTCGTGCCGGAAGGCGCTAAATGCCCGGTCTGCGGCATGCTAGTGGGTAAAAACCCTAACTGGGCGGCGATGATAGAGGTTCAGGGCGGCGAGAACCTGTATTTCGACGGCGTAAAAGACCTGATGAAATATTACCTCCAAAAGGGCAAGGGCTTTGATAAAATTTATGTAACCGACTACTACAAGCTACATAAGATCGACGCTAAAAGCGCTTTTTACGTGCTCGGCTCCAACGTCCTAGGACCGATGGGCGACGAGCTCATTCCATTTGAGAGCGAGAGCGCGGCTAAGACCTTCGCTAAAGATCACGGAGGCAAGAGCGTACTTAAATTTGACGAAATTCAAGAGAGCGTAATAGAAGGGCTATGAGGCTCATTTGCGCTTTAATGATCTTTTTTGCCGCCCTTTACGCGCTCATCGCGGTGCATTATGTGAGCTTTGATAGCGCAAAGGGCGAGCAGTGCCTGCAAAAGCTCGCGCGCGAGATAAAGGACGTGCGGCTCTCAAGCAGCTTTAAGAGCAAGGCCTACGCGGAGTTCGTCTATGATAAGTAAAAGCTTCATCGACTACTCCGTAACTTTGCTGCGAAAAGACAGAGCCGATCACTCCTTTAGCTTCGCGATCTTCGCCTTTATCGTTTTTATTTTAAGCTCGGTGCTTTTCATCTCGGGCTCCATTCAAAACGATCTCGAAAAGGTCATCAAGCTCAGACCCGACATCGTAGTAGAGGCTCTACGCGCGGGCAAACGCGACCTGATGCACGACGGCTATATCTACGACGTCTCTAAAATCGCGGGCGTCAGCGAAGTGCAGGGCGCCGTGGACGGGATGTATTACTTCGCTCAAAAGCGCGTTTGGTTTCATATCGTAGGCGACGAAAGCCTGAGCGAAAACGAAATGATCGTAGGCGAGGGGGTAAAGGCGGCGATGGGCGAGTGGTACTACGAGGACGAGTTTCACTTCTTGACCGAACAGCGCCTAATTGCGATTAAGATTAATAAAATTTCGCCGCACGAAAGCAGCATCGTCTCAAACGACGTGATCTATCTAAACCCCGCTACTGCGCGCGAGGTGCTAAGCCTCAAAGAGGGCGAATACACCAAGCTCTACGTAAGCGTGCCCAACCCCAACGAAGTAAGCGAAGTAGCGCTTAAGATCGTAAATTTATACCCCAACACGCAAGCCCTCAGCGCCGAGGATGCGGTAGCCGAAGTGAGGCATCTGTATTATTACAAGGGCGGAATTTTTATGGTACTTTACGCCGTGGCGATGATCTCGTTTTTCATCTTGCTGAAAAATCAAATTTCGCTCGCATACGGCGAGAAGAAAAAGGAGATCGCGATCTTGCGTAGCATCGGCTTTTGTATAAAGGACATCATCGCGATGAAATTTATTCAAAATTTCATCGTCTCGCTAAGCGCTTATCT
This sequence comes from uncultured Campylobacter sp., assembly GCF_937949835.1. Classification (GTDB taxonomy): domain Bacteria; phylum Campylobacterota; class Campylobacteria; order Campylobacterales; family Campylobacteraceae; genus Campylobacter_B. Next base: position 4,704 of record NZ_CALEDC010000294.1, on the reverse strand, counting down.
GCTCGGCGTCGCGGGCGCTTATGCTTATGTTTTTGTTCTAGACGCGCCGCTTTTGCGCGATATATTTTTAGGCGGCGAGCTGCGAAATTTCATCACTTTCACACCCGCGATAAATTTCAATATGCTCTTTTTGATCTTCATCTTTAGCGTGATTCCGTTTTTAGCCTTCGTCATCATCCCTTCGTGGCGCATCGCTATCGGCGATATGAGCGAGGCGGTCAAATGAGCAAGATAGAGATCAAGCAGCTTTATAAAATTTACAACGAGGGCAGGGCGAATGAATTTCGTGCTTTGAAAAATATAAGCTTAAGCGTCGAGGAAGGGCAGATCGTAATCTTAAAAGGGGTCAGCGGCAGTGGCAAAAGCACGCTTCTATCCATCATAGGCGCGCTTGCTAAGCCGAGCAGCGGCGAGGTTTTAGTAGACGGCGCAAACGTCTCTAAGCTCGCCGATATCGAAAGCTCCGCGTATCGCCATAAAAAAATCGGCTTTATCTTTCAGTCTTTCAATCTGCTTGAGGCGCTTAGCGTCTATAAAAACGTCCTTGCGCCGCTTAGTCTTGAGCGGCTGGGCGGGGATGAGCTTGGCGCGCGCATAGATGAAGCGATGCAGATCGCTAATATCGCGCATAAAAAAGATCAGATCGTCTCGAGCCTTAGCGGCGGCGAGAAGCAGCGCTGCGCTATCGCAAGAGCGCTCGTGATGAATCCGCAGATCATCTTAGCCGACGAGCCGACGGCAAATTTAGACAAACAAAACTCGCTCGGCTTTATCGAAATGCTTTCAAAGCTCAAAGAGCTTAAAAAAACCGTTTTGATCGCGACGCACGACATACTCTTTGACGAGCTAAGCTTCGTAGATCGATATGTGTTTTTAAAAGACGGAGAAATTTCAGCATGAGCGTATTTTTATCGGGTAGCGTGATCGCGTTTTTGGCGGTGGAGCTGATCGTAATAGCGCTGATGGCGATCTCGCAGTTTCACATCGTGCGGATCATGCGCTACTGGGACTTTAACGCCACCTCAAATTTACAATACGCCCTGGAGAAAAGAAACTATCTCATCAACACCATTTTGTTCTTCACGATAGCGTGCAAGATCATTTTGTTTATATTTTTCGCGCTCTGCCTAAACGAGCTTTCTTCGGTCGTGCCGGGCGCGATGTGCTCCGCGGGCGTCGTGGGCTCGAACCGCTACGGCAACATCCTGCTGCTTTTAAAAATTTTACTGATCTTCGGCTTTGGGCTCTGGCTTATTTTAAACAGCCTCGATCTTAAAGCGGGCAAATTTCCCTATCTAAAGCGCAAATACCTGATCTTTACCATCCTTTTTGCGGGCGTTTTGGCGGAGTTTATTTTAGAAATTCTATTTTTTACCAATATCCCGCTGCGCGTGCCGGTGTTTTGCTGCTCGGTCGTATTTCGCGCGCCGAAGCTTCCGTTCGGCTACACGCAGGCGCTTTTGGCGACCTTTTTCTACGCGATATTGGGTGCCATTTTGATCTTAAATTTCTTAAAGCAGTCGATGGCGAGCTTTGCTCTGAATTTGCTCTTTTTGTTCGTCGCATACTACGCGATCACCTATTTTTTCGGGCTTTACGTTTACGAGCAACCCAACCATAAATGCCCGTACTGTATGCTTTTGAAGGATTATTACTTCGTCGGCTATGCGATCTGGGGCTCGCTGTTTTTGGGTATATTTTTCGGAATCGTGCCGTTTTTAACGGAGCTCATCACCAAGCGCGCCTACACCCACCTGCTTAAATACTCCTCGTTCTGGCTCATTCTAAACGCGCTCATCTGCAGCGCCTACGTCGTCAAATACTACTTCGTGCGGGGCGCGCTGCTATGATTAAGAAAATTTTTGCCGCGGTTTTGCTCGCCTGCGTGATGGGGCTGCTCATATCGTCCATGGATATAGCCGAATCCAAAATTTCCGTGCGCCACGGCAACACCGATAAGCAGCCGCTGCAGATCGAATTTGGAAAATACCTATGCCACGAGAGCGGCACGGTGATAAACGATCTGTACAACACCGCCCAGGCCGTTATGCCAAACGGCGATACATATTTTTTCAATGACATCGCAAACGTCTTTATGTGGCTGATGCGGCAAAAAAACAGAGACGAGATCGTGGTGTGGGTTTATTCGCAAGACACCGAAAAATACATCATCGCCAAGGACGCCTGGTACTCGCGCGTCGAGATCACGCCGATGGGATATGGCTTTGGCGCGTATGAGTTTCACAACTACGGCAGGAGCGACTACTACTACGACGAGATCGTGCTGTGCGCCGCTCGCGGCGAGACGCTGCTAAATCCGCTCATCAATATCCTGCTATCTGAAAATAAAATTTAGCTCCGCGATGGATCGGAAATAAAATTTAGCCGTGTGGCAGGTAGGAAATAAAATTTAACTCCGCAGCGGGCGCGACTTGTCGCAGATACGGCCGCCGCTTAAATTTTATTCGCGTGCGGCTTGAATTTTATTCGCGCCCGCACCTTTTATTAAATTTTGCCCGCTCTCGCTACTTTCGTTAAATTTAGCTCGCGTCCGAGTTTGCGTTCGCTCGCAATTATTAAATTTGCTCGTATTTGCCCAAGCTCGCGCCCATTCGTATTCATTGAAATTTAGCCCATCTACACCCAAACTCTTACTCCCTCGCTCTTATGGAATTTAGCTCGCATTTGCCTGAACTCGCATCGGCTTGCTCGTTAAATTTGACCCGTCCGCGCCGCTTGCTTGTACCTGCTGCTTTGTCCGCGCTGCCGATCAGTTTAAAATTTTAAGTCGCTCTAGCTCGTTAAAATTTTAAATTTACCCGATCGCTTAAAATTTCATGTTTGTCCGTATGCTTAAATTTTAAAAATGTATCGCGCTTTTTAAAATTCCAAGCCGCAACGATCTGCGTTCGCTACGTAAAATTTTACCTGCGCCTGCCGCTTGCGTTAAATTTAGCTCGCGTCTGCTTGGACGTCGCCGCTCGCGCGATCAATAAATTTATATCAATACGGGCGCCGAAATTTTAAGCTATAATGGCGCTAAATTCTACATTAAAGGAGTGAAAATGAGCGAAATTTTAGATCAGACGCTGCAGTGCGCGAAAGAAATTTTAGGAGCGGAGGCACTGGATATTAAGATCGAGCGCGCGGTCGTGGGGCTGTTTTTTAGTGGCGTGAAGCTGCAAGGAGGCGCGTGCGGGCTTAGCTATACGCCGCTAAAGTCCCTATCGGGCGCCGTTTGCTGCCCCTCGCAAGCAAGCGCGATGCCCGATTCGGGCAATATCGCGGGCAAAAGCGTGCGCTATCTGCTGCGCGATCTGGACTCCGCCGCGCCGCTTAAAAAGACGCTCGCGCTCGCCGCGCTAAATGCGCTAGGAAGGGCGTGTTTTGATAAAATCCGTGCGGATTACGACGTGAAATTCGGCGCCGATCCCTTTGAGCAGCTGCGGATCGAGCGCGGCAGCTTTAGCGTCGTCGTGGGCGCGCTGGTGCCCTACATCAAGACGCTGATGAAAAATGGCGCGGATTTTAAAATTTTAGAGCTTGACAAAAGCGCGCTCAAGCAGGCCGAGCTACCGTTTTACCTGCCTGCAAGCGAGGCCGCAAGCGTCGTGCCGCGCGCGGATAACGTGATAATCACGGCTACGACGCTCATCAACGACACGCTCGATGGGCTTTTGCGCCTGAAAAAAAGCGGCGCCAAGCTCGTGCTCGTGGGGCCTACCACGCCGCTACTGCCGCAGGCGCTGTTTGAGCGCGGCGTGGACTTTGCGGGCGGCACGCTCGTGCGGGATGCGGACGCGGTGCTCGATATCATCGCGCAGGCGGGCTCAGGGTATCATTTTTTGGGTAAATTTGCCGATAAAATCACGATTTGCAAGGGCTAGGGCGCGGATTGAAATTTTAAAATTTGCGCGCAAAGGACTTAAATTCGAAGGAGAAAAATATGCAAAAGTGCGTCTATATAGTGCACGGCTACGACGCTTCGCCTAAAAGCCATTGGTTTGCCTGGCTCAAAGGCGAGATCGAAAAATCGGGCGCGAGGGCGGAAATTTTAGCGATGCCTACGCCTGCGCACCCAAGGCTTGATGAGTGGCTGAAAACCTTGCGAGAAAGCGTGAAATTTGAAGGCGAAGTTTATCTGGTCGGACACAGCCTCGGCTGCCCTACGATCTTAAATTTTTTGCAAAGTAGCGCTGCAAGCGGCGTAGTAGAGGGCGCCCTGCTGGTCTCGGGGCTTGCAAAGCCGCTTAGCGATCCGCAATTTAAAATTTTAGACGAGTTTATGAATAAAGGCTTTGATTTTGAGTGCATAAAAGCCGCCGCAAAACAGCGCGCGGTGGTTGCCGCAAAGGATGATTATATCGTGCCGTTTAGCTTCAGCCGCGAGTTAGCGGAACAGATCGATGCTAAGTTTTACGAGGTGGAGAAGGGCGGGCATTTTTTAGACAGGGACGGCTTTACGAAGCTTGATCTCGTGTATGAAATTTTAGAAAAAATGATGAAGCTAAAGGGCTAAGCTTTAGGCAAACGCGCCCGCTCGGTTTTTTGCTTTTGCGTTCGCCGCTCGCATTTTTCTCTGCTAGAGTTTGGATTTGCTTTGCGGCTAAGATAAGGGTCTCGTATTTAGCCCGAAGGCTTCGCTACCCGCATAAATAAATAGATAAGCCCGCGGCGCAATCGCCGTTTGCGAGGCAAGTTCCG
>NZ_CALEDC010000293.1 GCF_937949835.1 uncultured Campylobacter sp. | reverse complement strand
CCTTCGGATCTCCTCCCGGGCGCGGCCCAACACCTCCTCGTTCGTCGTGTTCTCCCACACCACCAGCTCCTTCATCAAAGCGAGGAGCCGTTCGCGTTCGCGCTCCTGCGCCTCTTTCGCCCAAACAAGCGCATCCCTGCCGGTATCCAGCCTACCGCCGTTTATAAACACACTATAGCCGCAAAGCTCGCCGTTTCCGGCTAAAATTTCATCCTGCGCGCTGCGTGAAGTCTCTCTAAAATTCTGTGCTTCGTTGCGTAAATTTGCGTTCAAATTCCGTGTCGCGCCGCATAAATTACCGCTTGAAATTTCATTCGAATTTCGTTTCGCATCGATCGCAACTACGACGCACTGCGAGCCGAATTTATTCGCCGCTTCGTCTATCAAATTTGGATTTTTGATCGCGGCTGAGTTGAGGCTGATTTTATCGCAGCCGACGTTTAACAGACGCGAGATATCATCGATCGTGCGGATGCCGCCGCCCACGGTCAGCGGGATAAAAAGCTCGCGCGCGACCCGCTCTACGACGTCCACGATCGTATCGCGCCCCAGATGCGACGCCGTGATGTCGAGGAAGCACAGCTCGTCCGCACCCTCCTCGTTGTAGCGTTTGGCGACCTGCACCGGATCGCCCGCATCCACGAGACCTACGAAATTTACGCCCTTTACTACTCGTCCGTCTTTGACGTCTAGGCACGGGATTATGCGTTTTGCAAATCTATTCAAAGCAGCCCTTTAGAATAAAATTTTTTATGATTTTAGCCAAATTTTACTTAACATAATGACTTTATAAGTAAAATTTGGCTAGACTCTCGCGATGATTAGGGCGAAAAAAGAGTTCGGGCAAAATTTTTTAAAAGACGAAGCCGTTTTAAGCAAGATCATCCAAGCGATTCCCGAGAGCGTACAGAATGTCGTTGAAATCGGGGCTGGCTTAGGTGATTTAACTCGTAAGCTTTTGGAATTTTACAGATTAAAAAGTTTCGAGATAGATGAAGATTTATATCAAATTTTAAGCGCTAAATTTGCGCAGCAGATCGCTAGCGGCGAGCTTGAGCTCGTTTTGGGCGATGCTTTGCGGATTTGGCAGCAGCGGGGTCTTGGCTGCGGCGAATATTTTTTGGTCGCAAATTTGCCCTACTACGTCGCTACAAAGATAATTTTGCAGGCGATCGACGATGAGTTGTGCAGCGGATTTTTGGTGATGATCCAAAAGGAGGTCGCTTTAAAATTCTGCGCTAGAGCCGGGCAGAGCGATTTTAGCGCTCTTTCGATCCTAGCCGATCTCGCGGGCGGTTGCGAGCTTATATTCGACGTTGAGCCTGGCTGCTTCGAGCCTGCGCCGAAGGTAACTTCGTCGGTGATCAGGCTCGTAAAGGGCAAAAATTTCAAGCCCGGTGCCGAGGAAAGCGCGGAGACTCTCGGCGTAAAAAGTTGCGCTCGCTTTCAAAATCTCGATGAATACGAGAAATTTAAAAGCTTTTTGCGCGTATCTTTCAGCGCGCCGCGAAAGACGCTTATTAAAAATTTAAGCGCAAAATTTGATAGAGGCTTAGCCGAAGAGATCTTTTTAAATTTGAAAATTCCGCCCACAGTTCGGGCGCACGAGTTAAATTCCACCCTTTTTTTAGAAATTTTTAAAAATTTAAAGGTAAAAGATGGAAGAAAACAGAAATGAAAACGGCGTCGAACGACTCAAAAAAAGCAATCGCTATAAAAAACGCAAGGAAAATCTAAAAAAATCTATCGCAAGCGAAGGCTCTGCGGGCGGCGCAGGATTCGGCGGCGAGCATGAAAATGGCTCTCGCAAAAATAAAGGCGCGAAAAACGGGCAAAATTCCGCTCGTTCAAAGGGTTCAAAAAACGGCTCTCGCAACGGATCGAATTCTGTGGGCGGCGCGTCAAATGGCGGTTCAAACGCCGCGCATTCAAACGGCGCGAATGGTGCGCATTTCGGCGGCGCATACCCAAAAAGCAACGAAAACGGCGCGGGCGGTTCAAATTTAAACCGCGACGGTCGTGCAAAATCAAATAGCAGCAGCGCAAAAGGCGCAAATCCTAGCGCTGCAGACGATACGAACTCTTCGGATTCGCAGAAAAAGAAAAAGCATAAAAAGCGCTCAAATATGCCAAAGAGCCTCACGGGCAACGAGCCGTGGCAAAAGGCGATGGAAGAGGCAATCGCGCAAAACAAGCTGATCCACGAGGAGCGCCTGCACCCGCTTAAAGACGCTAATCGCAGCGATGAGACGGTGCGTATCACGCCGCTTGGCGGACTGGGCGAGATCGGCGCGAATATGACCGTTTTTGAGACCAATACGAGTGCGATCATCGTCGATGTGGGCATGAGCTTTCCGGAGGAGAGTATGCTTGGCGTGGACATTTTAATCCCCGACTTCGATTATGTTCGCAAGATAAAAAACAAGATCAAAGGCATCATTATCACCCACGCGCATGAGGATCATATCGGCGCGATGCCATATTTTTTCAAAGAATTTCAATTTCCGATCTACGCTACGCCGCTTCCTTTGGGGATGATAAGCAATAAATTTGAAGAGCACGGCCTCAAAGCCGAGCGTAGCTACTTCCGCCCCGTGCAGAAGCGCCAGCTCTATCAGATCGGCGATTTTGAGGTCGAGTTTATCCACATAACGCACTCGATTATCGATGCAAGCGCGCTTGCGATCACGACGAAGGCGGGCACGATCATCCACACGGGCGATTTTAAGATCGACCACACGCCGATTGACGGCTATCCGACCGATCTGAACCGCCTTGCGTATTACGGCGATCGCGGCGTTATGCTTTTGATGAGCGATAGCACAAACTCGCACAAAGAGGGGATCACAAAGTCCGAAAGCTCGGTAGGAAAGACCTTTGATACGATATTTTCAAGCTGTAAGGGACGCGTGATAATGAGTACCTTCAGCTCAAACATCCACCGCGTATATCAGGCTATAGAGCGCGGCGTAAAATACGGCCGCAAGGTTTGCGTCATCGGGCGAAGCATGGAGCGAAATTTATTTACCGCGATGGAGCTCGGCTACGTAAATTTAGATAAAAAGATCTTCGTCGATGCCGATCAGGTCTCAAAATACCCGGATAATGAGGTTTTGATTGTAACTACCGGCTCGCAGGGCGAGACGATGAGTGCGCTGTACCGTATGGCGACGGACGAGCACAAATACATTAAAATCAAATCCACCGATCAGGTAATCATCAGCGCCAAAGCGATCCCCGGCAACGAAAGCAGCGTCTCAACTGTGCTTAACTACCTGCTAAAAAGCGGCGCAAAGGTCGCGTATCAGGACTTCAGCGAGATACACGTAAGCGGGCACGCCTCGATCGAGGAGCAAAAACTCATGCTGCGCCTAATAAAGCCGAAATTTTTCCTACCCGTGCACGGCGAGTACAACCACATCGTAAAACACAAAGAGACCGCGATGGAGTGCGGCATAGAGGAGAAAAATATCTATTTGATGAACGACGGCGATCAGATGGAGGTTTGCGAAAAATATCTAAAGCGCGTCAAGACCGTCAAGACGGGCAAGGTCTTCATCGACAACCAGATCAACAAGCAGATCTCCGACGAGATCGTCAAACACCGCCAAAATTTAGCCGATGCGGGCGTCGCGGTCATCATCGCGCAGATCGATAAAAACGAAAAGAGGCTCATCCAGACGCGCGTCATCACCTACGGGCTCGTCGCCGATAATCAAACGGCGCACTTTACCAAGGAGATGCAGGGCATCATCGAGCAGTTTTTGGCAAATTTAAAAGATGAAATTTTGCTCGATCACTGGGCGCTGGAGGGCAAGATTCGCCAGGCCGTGCGAAAGCATATTTTTAGAAAGATCAAAAAATATCCGACCATTGTGCCGGTGATTTATTTGATGTAAGCGCGGCTAAATTTTATGGATTTAAGGCTTGCTTTGCGGTGTCGTAGGTGCATGAAATTTTATTTTGCGGGCGTAGAGTACCGAATTTTACGACGTAAGCGGGCTTTGCAGCGTTGGAATTTAAAAGCGGCGAGTAAAATTTTAAGCGCAATTTCGGCGTAAAGCGAAATTTAAAAAGCGTCTAACAAGCCCGCAGCTATACGAACGAAGCGGCGCAGAATTTCGCGGATTAAAATTTTATGACGCAAATTTCAAAGGTGCGAAATTTCGGCTAGCGCAAATTTAGGCGCGGCGCAAAGAGGCACAAAATGAAGGCAAATTTTAAAAAGAAGGTTGAATGAGTGAAATTTTAGATACGGCACGAGAGGTGCTAAGGCTCGAAGGAGCGGAGCTTTTGCGGCATGCGGATCTTATCGGCGGCGAAATTGAGCGAGCCGTAAACTTGATCCTAGCTTGCAAAGGCAAGGTAATCGTCACCGGCGTGGGTAAGAGCGGCCACATAGGCGTTAAGATCGCTGCGACGCTTGCCAGCACCGGCACGCCGTCGTTTTTCGTCCACCCTACCGAGGCGCTGCACGGCGATCTGGGTATGATCGGCAAAGACGACATGGTGCTTGCGATCAGCTTTAGCGGCGAGAGCGAGGAGCTGGTTAGAATTCTGCCACACCTCAAACGCTTCGGCGTGAAGATCATCGCGATGGCGCGCGATAAAAACAGCTCGCTCGGCAAGGTTAGCGATGAGTTCATAAGCCTAAATATCGTCAAAGAGGCCTGCCCGCTAGGCGCTGCGCCTACGGTTTCTACGACGCTAACACTTGCGTTAGGAGATGCGTTAGCGATCTGTTTGATGAGGCAGCGTAGATTCGGCAAAGAGGATTTTGCAAATTTTCATCCCGGCGGCAGCCTCGGTAAGCGACTTTTCGTCAAAGTAAAAGATGTGATGCAAAGTAAAAATTTGCCCGTCGCAAACCGTAACGCCAGCCTAAAACAAGCTATCGACGTTATGACGCACGGAAAGCTCGGCACCGTTTTGTTAGTGAACGAAAAAGGCGCGCTCGAGGCGATCTTAAGCGACGGCGATCTGCGCCGCGCGCTGATGCGAGAGGACTTCGATATCAATGGCGATGCGCTAAAATATGCCACCAAAAACCCTAAAATGCTGGACGACAAAAATATGCTCGCAATAGACGCGTTAAATTTGATCGAGCAATTTAAAATCCAGGTCCTACCCGTAGTCGAAAATGGCGTGCCTGCGGGGATCTTGCATATTCATGATCTAACGAGTTTGGGGCTAAAATGATACAAAAGATGCGTCTGAATAAATTTATCTCCCATAACACCGGCTACTCACGCCGTGAGGCGGACGAACTGATCAAGCAGGGCAAGGTTAGCATTAACGGTCGCGTCGTTAGCGATTTTATAGAGGTTAGCGGCGAGGAGAAGATCCGCATCGGCTCGCGCCTTATCAAGCCCAAGACGGAATTTACGATGATCGTTTATAACAAACGCAAAGGCGAGTTAGTTACTAAAAAGGATGATCGCGGCAGGCGGACGATTTACGATAGCTTGCCGGAGGGCTTTAGCAGATTTGTTAGCGTCGGGCGTTTGGATTTTGCAAGCGAAGGGCTTTTGCTATTAACCGATGCGCCCGCGATCGCTACGGCGCTGATGAACAGCGACATCGAGCGAGAGTACTATCTAAAGGTAAAAGGCGAGGTGGGGGATGAGTTGGTAACGGCGATCCGCGAAGGCTTTTTCGCCGCAGATGCGAGCAAAGGCGCGCACGCTAAAAGCAAGATCAAATCGATGGAATTTAAACCCTTTTTGGGCTACCGCATAATGCCTAGCAGCGGCGGTTATACGAAGATAAAGGCGATCATTAACGAGGGGCAAAATCGCGAGCTGCGTAGATTTTTCGGCTATTTTGATCTGGATGTCGTGGAGCTTAAGCGCACGGCATTCGGAAGAATAACTCTTGGGATGTTAAAACCCGGCAAATGGCGCTATTTCGATCAGAGCGAATACGAAGACCTGCGTGATTTTTTGAAAGAAAACAAAATCCGCTATTAAATTTAAGAAAAGAGGCGAAATGAGCTCAAAAACAAACGCCGCACGCGTACTGGACGGTCTGAAAATCCCTTATGAGATTAAAGAATACGCGGTTGATCCTTTAAATTTAGACGCGGTACACGTGGCAAATAGCGTGAGCGAGCCGATCGAGCGGGTCTATAAAACGATAGTTTGCACGGCGGATCACGAATACATCGTAGCCTGCCTGCAAGGCGATCTAAATCTAGATCTCAAGGCGCTCGCGCACATCTGCGGCGCGAAACGTTGCGAGCTGATGGATTTGAAGGATTTGCAAAAGGTCACGGGCTACGTCAGGGGCGGCTGCTCGCCGCTTGGGATGAAAAAACACTTCCGCACCTTCATCGACGAGCGAGCGCTAACGCAGGAGAAAATTTACGTTAGCGCAGGCGTGCGCGGAAAACAGATCACTCTTGCGCCTAAGGACCTCGTAACTGCCACTGAAGCGCAAATTTGCAAAATAACGCATGACTAACGCAGCGTTACTTTTGCTGCCGCTTTTGTAAGTAAAACACCTACGGCGAGCCAAACAAAATTTATATCCCAAATTTAGATTTTTAAATTTCTTGTTTCACCGCTTGTCAAAACGATCCGCTACCTGGCAAAAAATACAAATCAAATTAATTTCATAAAATTTTATTGTTAAAATTCCAAGTACCGCGCGCCGCAAAATATCTCAAACGAGATGACGAGCACGCGGGGAACTAAGCAAGCAAGCCTATTTTAAAAGCGCATGCTTTGCGTGCGATCTGTTTTATTCACTATAAATTTAGACTCGCGGCGTTTGGAGCCATTTGCGATGAAATTTTAAAATTTCATCGCAAATTTTCTACGTCTCGCGCCTATTTTTTGAAAAGCTCAGAGACGTTCGGGGCTTGCTTTTCTTGCTCGCTAGCGGCGAAAAATTCCGCTTTAGCAAAGTTAAAAACGTTAGCGATGATGTTAGTAGGAAACATCTCGCAAGCGTTATTATAGACCGTAACGGCGCCGTTATAAGCGCGGCGTGCGGCACTGATCTGCTCCTCGCACTCGCCTAACGCGTTTTGTAGCTTGGCAAACGATTCGTTAGCTTTCAGGTTTGGATACGCCTCTACCGCAATGCGGATCTGTCCTAAAAGAGCCGAAATTTCACTATTTAGCTTGAATTTGTCCGCGTTAGAAGCCGCATTAATCGCTTGCGAGCGAAGTTCGCTAACGCGCGTTAGCACGGCGTTTTCGTGGCTCATATATTCTCGCGTGGCGCTAACTAAATTTGGGATGAGGTCGTAGCGCTTTTTAAGCTGTGTATCGACGGTGGAAGCGATGTTTCGCACCTGGTTGCGCTTGGCTATGAACGAGTTATAAACGCCCACTAACGCCAAAACTAACAAAACTATGACGACTAATAAAATCAAAGCCGCATTCATTTTCTCTCCTTTTAAAGTGTTTCAATTAAAAATAAGAATATTTAGCTATACTTGCTATTTCTTTTCGCGTGTCAAGGTAGCTCAGCTGGTTAGAGCGCTGGTCTCATAAGCCGGAGGTCGAGAGTTCAAGTCTCTCTCTTGACACCATCTTCAAATTACCTTTAAGAGCGCAACGGCGCCTCAAAAAAGTTCGAGATTATATCTTACTTATACTTGTAAAATAATGAAAATTAGCAAAAGCATAAAATTTATTTTGCAAGAAAAATCCGCGAAACGATCAAATTTTAAATAATTTTACTGTGTTAAATTCCTCATTAAATGCTCATAATTATAAATATATTTCGCCCGCCTTAAAATGCAAAAGCTCATTTTATAGTATAATTTTCTCAAAAATACAAAAGGTCATTCATGCTTAAATATTTAGAGCTAGGCGTTTGCGGTATCGATTTAAAGCCCTCGCATCCTTTTATCGGATCGGCGATCAGGGGTGTTTTTGGATATGCTCTTAAAAAGGCGAGCTGTCCTTTCGTAAGTGCAAACTGCGAGAAGTGCGATATCTCCGGCAAATGTGCATATAATGAATTTTTTGAAAATGTATCCGATACGCCAAATTTTAGGCTCGATATTAATCTTAATCAAAAGAGCTTTGATTTTAAAATTTTACTTTTCGAGCATGCCGCGCGCTACCTGCCTTACGTCGCTATCGCTATTGCAAATATGCAAGAAATCGGACTTGAGGTAAGTAGACGCAAGTTTAAATTTTCAAATTTTACTCTAAACGGCGAAATCGTAGAGTCTAAATTTCTGCTTTCAAATACGCAAGCGCTAAATTTCACGCCAGATTTTGCTGCGGGCGATTATGAAATTTCGCTTCTTACCCCGCTTCGTATAAAGCAAAAAAAACGTCCTCGTCCGCCGCGAGATCGACTTTAAGTCCTTTATTCGCCAAATCGCTATGAGATTTGAGAACATAACGGGCAAGGCTATAGATAAATTCGAGGTAAAATTCTGCCGCTTCGAGCAGGATTTGCACTTTTACGACATCAATCGCTACTCAAACCGCCAGCACACCAAAATGCAATTTGGCGGCGTGATCGGACAGATGCGAGTTTTCGGGCTTGATGAGCGCTCGGTAAAGCTTTTGCAACTCGCTCAAATTACCGGGGTCGGCAAAAGCACGGTTTTTGGACTAGGCAAGATAAGGGCAGAGCGGATTTAAATTTCGCCGTGGATTGCGATGTGGAATTCAAATTTTGCCGCGAGTCGAGGAGCGAATAAATTTCGCCGCAGATTACGGTATCGGCGCGTTTTGCGCGATATTTACTAGCTAAATGCAATAACAAGGAGGCGTTATGTTTGATCTAAGTTTAGAGGATATTTTTACCGCAGGCGCCTTTGAATATGCTCTAAAAAGGCTAAAGCGCACGGCTTTGGGGCTTGACGGGCTTAGCGCGGAAGATATTTGTTCGGACGTATTTTATACTGAGCTAAAGAGCGAAATTTTTAGCCTTTCATATTCGCCGCAGCCCTTAAAACGAGCATTTATCCCAAAAGAAACCAAAGACGAGCTTCGCAAGCTCGCCGTGCCCTCGCTAAAAGATAAATTTGCGCAAAATATCCTCACTCGCGAGCTTTCAGGCTATTTTGATAAAAGCTTTTCAAACCGCTCTTATGCTTATCGAAACGGCAAATCCTATGCTAACGCGATCTTTCGCGCCCGTGATTTTCTTCAAATTTTTAGCTTCGCCGTCAAAACCGACATCAAAGATTTTTTTGAAAATATCGATCACGAAAAATTGCTTGAAATTTTATGCGCAAATATCCGTGACGCTCGCATCATTAGGCTCATTGAGCTTTGGATCAAAAACGGAATTTTCGAACGCTTTGATTACCGCGCTCACGCAAAAGGCGTTCATCAAGGTGACGTCCTAAGCCCGCTACTCTCAAATATCTACCTAAATCAAATGGATAAATTTTTAGAGCAAAGCGGTATCGAGTTCGTAAGATACGCCGATGATTTCGTTATGTTTTTTGTTTCATATGAAGCCGCCGAGAGAGGGCTCGCGCGCCTGAAAGATTTTTTAAAAACCATAAGCTTATCTCTAAACGAAGCCAAAACCTCCATTCACGGCAAAGATAGCGAATTTGTCTTTTTGGGCGTAAGCTTTAAGGGCGCAAATTTAAGTATCGGCGAGGAAAAATTTAAGCGCATTCTTGCCAAGCTCTCGACTTCTGCCAAAAAGCAGGTGATAAGCCAAAGCGTAGAAAATTTA
>NZ_CALEDC010000292.1 GCF_937949835.1 uncultured Campylobacter sp. | reverse complement strand
AAACAAGCTCTGCTAGCAATGAGGACTCCCAAGCTTCGGGCAGCTCCAAAACAAAATCCGCAAAAAGCGAGAAAAGCTCCAAAGCGGAAAATTCCAAAAGCTCCTCAAATTTAGCGAATAAAAGCGCCAAAGCTTCCGCCTCGGAAAATTCTAAATCCTCCACATCCAAAAACTCCTCCGCCAAAAAAACGCAAGCTGCAAAAAACGCCGATCTAAGCTCGCTATCTAGTGAGGATTTGGAATTCTTACGCTCGACTAGACCTCACGGCGCGGACGACGCAAAAAATTCAACAGACGATGCGCATAGTAGCGACTCAAGCGAAAATCTCGCAGAAGCCGATGACTCCTTACAAGCGCAGAATTCCGCGGATGATGAGAAGTCCGCAGATCAAAGTAGCGAGCTTAGAAAAAGCAATGTCAAAAAAGCGGACAAAAACGCCCAGCTTGCATTAAATTCTCTGCGCGGCGATGGGGATGAGATCGTGCTTGAGTTTAACCGCGATCTAAAGCGCGGCGATTATAAAGATTTTACGATCGCAAGTAGCGATAATTTTCGCTTCGTGCTCGATTTTAGCGCGCGGCAAAAGTCACAAAAAACGCGGTTTAAAGATAGCTTCGTTAGCGATGTACGTGTCTCGCAATACAACGACAAGACCGTGCGCGTCGTGCTTAGCGACGAGAAAAAATTTAACGCGAATATGCAGATCGACGGAAACTTAATGATCTTAAGCGCCGCGGAAAACTCCAAGTCCACAAAATCCGCGCGCGCAGAAAAAAGCAAGGATCAAAAATTGGGGCGCAAGCGCGGACGCGAGCAAGATAGCGAGCCGCAAATCAGCACGATAGATGATTCGCAAGGCGCCAAATCGGTCTCCATAGCCGCCGGTAAAATTTATAAATCCACCAAAGGCAAGCTCATCGTCATCGATCCGGGTCACGGCGGCAGCGATTCGGGCGCGGTAGGAAACGGGCTGAAGGAAAAAAACGTCGTGCTGGCCACATCCAAAAAGCTCGGCGCGCTGCTTACCAAGCGCGGATACAAGGTGCTTTATACGCGCAGCACCGACGTTTTTATAAATTTAAGGTCGCGCACCGCTTTCGCCGCTAAAAAAAACGCCGATATGTTTATCTCTATCCACGCAAATGCCGCTCCTAACGCTAGCTCAGCACTTAAAATGAGCGGCGTGGAGACCTTTTTCTTAAGCCCGGCTAGAAGCGAACGCAGCAAAAACGCCGCCGCGCTCGAAAACAGGGGCGATTTGGAGGATATGAACACCTTCTCGAAGCAGACCTTCCTAAATTTCTTAAATCGCGAGAAGATAATATCCTCGAACAAGCTTGCCATCGACATTCAAAGCTATATGCTAAGCTCTGTTAAAAAGAGCTTCTCGAGCAGAGACGGCGGCGTGCGCGAGGCGCCGTTTTGGGTGCTGGTCGGCGCTACGATGCCCGCGGTACTCGTGGAGATGGGCTACATCACGCACCCGCAGGAAGGTAAAAATTTAGGCAAAAGTGCCTATCAAGACCGCATCGCCCAAGGCATCGCAAACGGTGTGGATGCGTACTTTCAGAAAAACAAGTGATGAAATTTTACGCGCTGCGATTTTACGAGCGAGATGAAATTTTATTTCGGCGCGAGATTTGCTCCGCGGATATAAGTTGGGTGAGCGGCACAGATCTTGCAATAAACACAGCGCGAAGGCGGTAAATTTAAAATTTAAAACCCACAGCGCTAAATTTAAAGCAAAACGTGCGGCGCTTGGGTGCAAAATTCGCTCGTGTGCCAAATATTTACTACGAGCAGGTAAATTTTGCGGAGCGTCTTGCGGTGCCACGAGCTAGGGACACATACGGCTTAGGCGCGGAATTTTTAGCGCAGCTGGCGGTAAAATTTTAAAGCACGGACTTGGCTCCACTTGCTCAGCAGAGTGCAGCTGGCGGTAAAATTTACCGACAGAATCGCATTTAAGCCGCGCGAAAATAGCGATTTGGTCGCGCTAACGCAAGTCGTGTTTCAAACCGCATTCGCGCAATTAGGATTGCGTTTAAGTTATGAGCGTGTATATTGCGCCAGTCGCACTTAAAACAGCACGGTCGCGTCCTGAAATTTTGAGCGATGTTTGCAGGGCGGCGATGTTTACATAATGCTGCGAACGCGGCAGTTACAGCGTGCCGATACTTGCGCTCTATGCGCATAAAAGGCGCAGCTGAATCGTAAATTAAAGATAAATTTTAAAAGGTCTGAAATGAAAAAAATCGTATTTTTGATCCTGCTCTTCGCAGCCGTTGCGCTCGCGCTCTACGTCACCTCGCGCGTCAATCCAAATCTTTTCGCCGAAATCAAAATCCTAGGCGCGCTGCTAAACGCCACGATCTTCGGCGTCGCGCTCATCGCCTTAGCGATCGGCGAAAAGGAGCTCGTGCACTTTCCGTTTCTTACCGCCTCGCTGCTGGCGCTGTTTTCGGGGCTGGTAGAGGGCGTGCTGCTCTTCGAAAACCGCTACTACATCGCGATCACGGCGGCGGCGTTCGTCGCTTTCGTCTTTTATCTACAGATCAAGCACAAAAGATTTTCAAACAAAGCTTATAAAAATTCTGCGGACGAAAGCTCTAAAAATTTAGATGAGGGCGCAAATTTAAAAGACGCGGATTTCGGCAGCGCAAAAGAGGCGCAGGAGCCGCAAAATAAAAGCGCCGCGACGGATGAAATTTTAAACTTTAAAAGCGGCGGCGAAATTTCAAATTCTCAAAACGAGGATGAAATTTTAAACTCCAGTGGCGATCTCGGTGAAAATTTCGCGAGCGGCGCCGATGAAAATTCTACGCATCGCGCCGATGAAAATTCCGACGGAAATTTTAAAATTTCAAACGAAGGCGCGGGCGAAGGCGGCGCGAGCGAAAATTCCGCGCAAAATTTCAATCAAGGCGGTGAAAATTCCGCGCCCGATGCAAGGCGCGATAGATGATCAGATCCGCGCTGATCGCGCTTGCAGTGATATTTTTACTGCTTTTAAATTTAGCCAATCTTTTCGGCATGATAGGCATAAGCGGGCCGGTGCCTGCGATGATCTGGTTTGCGATCAGCTTCTGCGGGGTTTTTTACCTATACAAATTTTGCGGCGCAAAGCCCGTCTCGGCGCGGATCGGGATCTTTGCCGTAGCCTTCGTGGGCGGATTTTTCACGAGCGTTTTGTACTACGGATTTTTTAATTCGCAAACTTTGGAATTTGCCTTTACATACGCCCTTTTCGCGGTGGTTTTTACGCTCGGTATCGGCGTGATTTTGTAGCGAGTTTAAAATTTAGCCCGCTGCTTCAAATTTCACCGCCGACTTAAAAATAAGTCCCGCGCGATTTTGTAGAATTTCAAAATTTATCCGCGAACGCTAAATTTACATCCTAATCTTATAGGTCTTGTAGTTATCCTTCATCCTAAACGTCAGCAAATTTTGCAAAATTCCAAAAAGGATCATAAAGGTGATGAAGCTGCTGCCACCGTAGCTAAAAAACGGCAGTGGCACGCCCACGACGGGCGCGAAACCCACCACCATCGAGATATTAACGCCCGTGTAGATGAAAATGAGCGAGGCAAGCGCGCTCGTAAAGACCCGTATCAGATAATCGCTTTTAAAATCGTAGTTTAGGCTCAGCAGATGCAGTATCAGTAGCGCATACAGCGCGATTAGCGCGGCAGCCCCCACGAAGCCGAAGCGCTCGATCGTATAAGCGAAGATAAAATCGCTCGTCGCAATCGGCAAGAATTTAAAGTGCGTCTGCGTCGCTTCGTCTCTATCCTTGCCGTAGATGCCGCCGTTTCCGATAGCGATGATCGCCTGCTTGACCTGGTAATTGGGCTCCTCGCTGATGAAATCGGCGATGCGCTTTTTTTGATAATCGTGCATGTTTTCGTACAAAATCGGCGAGCTGGCCACAAAAACGATGATCAGCGTGAGCCAAATTTTTTTATCGACGCCGATGATGAAAAGGATCGCAAATCCGGTCAAAAAAAGTATCGCGGCGGTGCCTAGATCGGGCTCTTTCGCGATCAGAACAAAAGGCAGAAGTATGTAAAAGCTAAGGCGCAAAAAATCCTTCAGCCCGTAGCCGTTTTTCGGCGGCGGATTTTTGTGTATCAGATACATCAGCATCAGGATAAACGCGGGCTTCATCACCTCGCTGGGCTGCAGCGTAAAATGCACGAAAGGGATCTCCAGCCAGCGCCTAGCTCCTAGCTTGCTAACGCCGAAAAAATCGACGCTTAGCAGCAATATGATGTTGGTCCAATAAAATATCGGTATGAGATATAAAAATTTGCGTATCGGAAAGAGAAAAAATAGAGTAAAAACGGCAAATCCGACGCCAAAATATACTACCTGTTTTGAGGACAGCACGTCGTTTGCCTCGCTTATTAAAATGTATGAAAAAACCACTATTGGCACGATTAAAAAAGGTTGAATGAAATCAAAATATGCTAAAATCTTTTTGTCAATTTTAAACAACGCTTAATCCTAATTAAAATTTTGACGTAAGAATAGCCAAAAAAGGTATAAATTTGGATAATCTAATATCACAATGCAGCGAAAGACTCGACGTTTTTTTAAGCTCGCAGCTTGGAATTTCGCGCAACCAAATATCAAGCTTAATCAAATCTGCAGCGGTCAGAGTGGACGGAGCCGTGCAGACTAAGCCCGGCTACAAGTTATCTGCGGGCGAGCTCGTCCACATCGACTACCCCGCGCCCGCGCCGCAGCAAACAAGCGCAGAGAGGCTAGATTTCGACGTTGAAATTTTATACGAGGACGATGATCTGCTCGTGGTAAATAAGCCCGCGGGTCTTACCGTTCACCCCGCCGCGAGCGTCAAAGAGCCCACGCTCGTGGACTGGCTCAAGTCTCGCGGCTATCTGCTTTCCACGCTCGGCGGCGAGCTTCGCGCGGGCATCGTACACCGCCTGGATAAGCTCACCAGTGGTGCCCTGCTCGTCGCCAAAAACAACGCCGCGCACGCCGCGCTCTCGGCGCAGCTAAGCGATAAGAGCATGGGGCGGATAT
>NZ_CALEDC010000291.1 GCF_937949835.1 uncultured Campylobacter sp. | reverse complement strand
TTGACGTATAATTTACGCCAAGAAATTTAAAAAGGAGCAAACAATGAAAGAAATTTCAAGGCGAAATTTTATGAAAATGGGTGCTACTGGTGCATTGGCACTTGCTGCTAGCAGCGCAAATGCTGGAGTTTTAGAGGCAAAAGATATTAAATTTGACGAAGAGTATGACGTCATCGTCATAGGCACAGGCTTTGCAGGCTCGATGGCTACTTTGCAAGCGCTAAAACGCGGCAAAAAAGTGCTAATGATCGAGAAAATGGGACGAAGCGGCGGCAACTCAGTCATAAATGCTGGCAATATGGCTGTCCCAAATAATGAATTTCAAAAAGCAGCAGGCATAAAAGATAGCAAAGAGGCTTTTATCGCTGACTGCCTAAAAGATGGTCAAAATTTAAACCATGTCGATCTACTTGAAGTTATCTATGACCGCGCAAATGACGCTTTTGAATACCTAAAAAGCATCGGAGTGGAGTTTTCGGGCAAGGTGATATCTGCTAGCGGACACTCGCTAAAGCGCGCCGTACAGGCCAAAAATGCTAGCGGCTCGGGCTACATCCAGCCGATGCATAAGGCGATCGAGGAAAATGCAAATGCCGTAATCAAAAAGCGTACTAAATTTGATGATTTTGTCGTGGATGACAGCGGTCGCGTCGTGGGTGTAAAGTGTCGCGAAGAATATAAGTTCGATCCGCAGCTTGCTAGCGACGATAGGGAAAACAAAAGCGGCGAAGTAAAATTTTTTAAAGCCAAAGATGGCGTCATTTTGGCTGCGGGCGGATACAGCTCAGATAAATGGTTTCGCGCGCAGCAGGTGCCGTATCTAAAAGATAATATCGAAACCGTAAGCCAACCCGGTGCTACCGCAGGTGCGCTTATCGCGGCGATGAAGCTAGGTGCGAATCCTTTGCAACTCAGCTGGATTCAACTAAATCCTTATACCAATCCTAGCGAGAAGGGATTTGGTACTTCCGCGCTATTTTCAAATCACTGCGCTAACGACTATGGTCTAACCGTCGATCCAAAGACGGGCAAACGCTTTATGAACGAGCACGCCGGGCGCAAGATCAAAACCGAAGCGATCTTTAAATGCATGGCGGAGAGCGAAAATAACGACAACTACCCCGTAAATATCTGCGATCAAGCCGCAGTTGATGCAAATAATCCGGTCTATACGTCAAAAGGTGTAGAAGCAGGCTCAATTAAAAAATTTAATACCTTGGAAGAGCTTGCAAAATTTTATAAAATTCCGCTGGAGCCGTTTTTAAAAACCGTCGCGGATTTTAACGGCTATGTCAAAGCAGGAAGCGACCCGGAGTTTGGCAAGCCTTTGACAAAAGCCGATGTAGGCGGTATCGACGTATCAAAAGCTCCATTTTATGCGTGCCAAACAAGCCCGAAAATTCTTTACTGCATGGGCGGCGTGCAGATCAATACCAAGACCCAGGTTATTGACGCGGCTAGCGGCGAGCCGATCGCAGGGCTATACGCGGCGGGCGAAATCACCGGTGGCGTTCACGGCGCAAGTAGGCTCGGTACTATGAGCATGGCTGATTGTATGGTTTTTGGAATGGTGGCGGCAGAAAATATCTGAATTGATTTTGCTTTTTTAGGGCGCGACGGCATATTTAAATTTCGCCGTCACGTCTAAATTTTAAAATTTTATGCAAAAGGCGCGTAAAATTTTATCCATTCGGTAAGGGTTAAATTTCACCGAAATTCGCATAGTCTGGGAGACGCACATGATAGCGATCTATTTTAGCGCTACGGGCAACACGAAGCATTGCGCGGGTAGGCTCATCGCTCATCTCGGCGGCATCTGCGTCT
>NZ_CALEDC010000290.1 GCF_937949835.1 uncultured Campylobacter sp. | reverse complement strand
CGTGCTATCCAGCTCGCACGCCGTCGCAAAGGGGGTGCTGACGCACTCAAATCAACTCCACATCGCTTATGTACATACGCCGATCCGCTACGCGTGGGATCTATATCATCAGTACTTGCGCGAAAGTGGGCTGGATCGTGGTTTAAAGGGTGCGTTGGCGAAGTATTTTTTGCATAAAATTAGGCTTTGGGACGCGAGCACCGCAAACCGCGTGGATCACTACGTCGCTAACAGCCGCTACATCGCGCGCCGTATCAAAAAAACATACGGCAAGCCTAGCGACGTCATCTATCCGCCCGTGGATGTGGATAAATTTACGCTGCGCGAAGCCAAAGAAGAGTTTTACCTCACCGCCTCGCGCATGGTGCCGTACAAAAAGATCGATCTTATCGTCGAGGCGTTTTCGCAGACGGATAAAAAGCTGCTCGTTATCGGCGACGGGCCCGATATGGCAAAAATCAAATCAAAAGCGGGCAAAAATGTCGAGCTTTTGGGCTTCGCAGACGATGAGACGATGGCGGATCTTATGGGGCGAGCCAAGGCATTCGTTTTTGCCGCTGAGGAGGACTTCGGCATTACGCCCGTAGAGGCGCAAGCATGCGGCACGCCGGTGATCTGCTTTGGGCGCGGCGGCGCTCGCGAGACGGTGCTTGATGGCGAGAGCGGGCTGTATTTTATGGAGCAAAACGCAAAGGAGCTGCTCGCCGCCGTAGCTAAATTTGAGCAAAATTATGATAAATTTGAGCCTGCAAAAATCAGAGAAAATTCTTTAAAATTTTCGCGCGCGCGCTTTGAAGCCGAGATCAAAAGCTACGTCGAGAAAAAATATGAGGAATTTAAGGACGGCCTAAATGACTAATATAATCCTAAGCGGCGGCAGCGGCACGAGGCTGTGGCCCATCAGCCGTACGCTTATGCCAAAGCAGTTCGTGCGCCTCTTTGACGATCGCTCGCTTTTTATGATGAGCTACGAGCGAAACTCCCCGCTATGCGAGCACACGCTCGTCGTCTCAAATGAGCAGCAGTATTTTTTGGCGCTCGATCAGCTTGAGGTTTTAGGCGCGCGCGGCGTGAAATTTCTACTCGAGCCCGTCGGCAGAAACACGGCTCCTGCGATCGCGCTTGCGTGTTTGAGCCTAAAGGCCGAGGAGATCGTTTTCGTAACGCCGAGCGACCATCTAATTAGAGATGAGGCGGCGTATAAAAACAGCGTCTTGCGCGCGCACGAGCTTGCGAAGCGGGGGTTTTTGGTGACGTTTGGTATTAGGCCCGCGGATGCAAATACGGGCTACGGCTATATCGAAGCAAGCGGCGAGGACGTGTTAAAATTTCACGAAAAGCCTGAGCTTGCGGCGGCGCAAAGCTACATAGCGGCGGGGAATTTTTACTGGAACAGCGGCATGTTTATGTTTAAAGCTGGCGTATTTTTGAGCGAACTAAAGGCGCAAAGTCCTGAAATTTACGAAGCCTGCGTTCGTGCGTACGAAAATTCTAATGCGGAAAATCCGATTAGAATTAAGCTAGGCGATATGCAAGAGATCCCCGCAGATAGCATCGATTATGCAGTTATGGAGCGCACGAGCCTTGCTAAGATCGTGCCCGCAGACATAGGCTGGAGCGATCTGGGAAGCTTCGATAGCTTAGACGCCGAGCTGTCCAAAGACGCGAACGGCAACACCGCTAGCGAGCAAAATATCGCTCTAAATTCTAAAAACAATCTCATCATCGGCTCGGGCCGCACGATCGCCGCCATAGACGTCGAGGATCTCGCTATCGTCGATACCAAAGACGCCCTGCTTATATGCAAAAAAGGCTCTACCCAAAAGGTAAAGCAGGTGGTGGAGCAGCTAAAGGATAGCGATCTGGCGCGCGTGCACGTAACGACGCATCGTCCGTGGGGCAGCTACACGGTGCTCGAAGATGAGCGCGGCTACAAGATCAAGCGCATCGTCGTTAAGCCCGGCAAGCGACTATCACTGCAGAAGCACTACCATCGCAACGAGCACTGGATCGTCGTTAGCGGCACTGCGACCGTGACTGTGGGCGAGCGAAATTTCTTGTTGCGTGAGAACGAATCGACATTCATTAGAATGGGCGAGGCTCACCGCCTCGCAAACGAAGGCAAAATCCCCGTCGTGCTAATCGAAGCTCAAGTCGGTAGCTACACCGGCGAGGACGATATAGTGCGCCTGCAAGATGATTTTAATAGGAGCTAGGATGAAAAAGCAACTCTGCGTTTTGATAATCTTGGCGGTCGATATTTTCGGCATCTGGCTTTGCTTCGGGCTTGCCGTGGTGCTTAAAAATTTGCTCTACGGCGATAACGTGCTGCTGGACGTTGGCAGGTATCAGGGCTTTGCGCCGTCCTACGTCATAATGATATTTCTGTTTTTCTATCAGGGGATATATTCGAGGCGGTATGATTTTTGGCACGAGAGTAGAATTTTAGTAAGAAGCTGCTTTTTTGGGCTTTTACTCAGCCTTGCGTTGCTTGCTTTAATCAAAGTCAATTACGAATTTTCGCGCGCCAGCTTTATTCTGAGCTTTGCCTTTATGGCGGTGGTTTTGCCCCTTTGTAAGCTCATAACGAAAAGGAAGCTTTTTAAATTTGGATTATGGCAGAAGAGGGCGAAAATTTTAGGCGAGGGCGAGGAATTTGAGAGCGCCGTCTTAGAAAGCGCGTATTTAGGATATGTTAGAGCTCTTGGCGGCGATTACGACGTGCTGTTTATCGGCGGAAGCAGGCTTGGTGCGGAGGCTTTGAACGAGCTT